>JAPKEA010000131.1 GCA_028822275.1 Planktomarina sp.
TGTCGTCCCCGTTATGGGGACGCAGAAATTGTAAGTCGTAAAAGGGTTGTTCTTGATTAAGCCAACTCCTTACCCCAAGCTGCCTGAGGTTTTTAAATCTTTTTTACTACCATCTTTCTGGATGAGTATTTTCACTTTATGAAGCATCAGCACCTCGAAGCTTTAACTTATTACGTGCCTCCTGAGGTGTTAAGAGCCGAGCACCCATTCTTTCAATGATGTCGCGCGCACGAGTGACTAATTGCGCGTTTGTAGCCATCACACCACGTTCAAGGTATATATTATCCTCTAAGCCAACCCGCACGTTACCTCCTAAAGCAACTGCCGCCGCCATCATTGACATTTGGCCCCGGCCAATGCCAAAACTGGCCCAACTGGCGCCAGCTGGCAATTGTGATTTCATTGCAACCATTGTTTCAACAGTTTGGTCTGCGCCCCACGGAATGCCCAAACACAGTTGAAACATAGGCGGCTCATTAACTAAACCTTCAGAAATCATTGCTTTTGCAAAGCGAATATGGCCAAGTTCAAAGACTTCCAATTCAGGCTTAACACCCCATTCGCGAGCCATTGCCGCCATTTTTCGTAAAGTTGGTGGCGTCGAAATATAAATCATATCTGTATCTGAAAAATTCAATGTACCACAATCAAGCGAACAAATTTCTGGCACACACTCCTTGATATGTGCCAGCCTTTCCTCCGGACCAATCATGTCAGTTCCATGGCCAGGCATAGCTGGATCTGAGGTATCAGAGATCCAGTCTCCTCCCATGCCGGCCGTGATGTTTATCACCACATCGGTATCGCTGTCACGCACTCGATCGACAATTTCTTTGAACAACTTTGGGTCACGGGACCCCAACCCTGTTTCAGGATCTCTGGCATGAATATGGGCGATTGCGGCGCCAGCTTTTGCAGCATTAATCGCAGCATTAGCAATGTCTTTTGGAGTTACCGGTACATGTGGACTTTTACCTGTAGTATTGCCCGCTCCAGTTACCGCACAAGTCAAAATTACTTCATTCTGCATTTAAACCTCACTATTTTTTATAGCTTGACTAAGAAAGTGCGTATATTTTTGTCGATTATCCGCCACTGATTGGGTTAAGGTGGCGAAAAAACGTACGATGAAAAGGCATAAATCTATGGAAATCGATATTAAATCAAAAATAGTGCAGGCTCAAACACACATGATTTTTATAGTTGTTCCTAGGTTCAACATTACCACTTTAATTACAATGATTGAGACACTTCGAATCGCAAACTATCTGGCTCCTTCTTCCATATTCTCATGGGAAGTCGCTTCGTTTGATGGTGCCAAGGTCACTGCCAGTAATGGAATGATTACGACGGTTGAGGTTGCAAATGACAAGATTTTGCCTGCAGATTTTATCTTTGTTTTGGGTAGTTGGGGTACTGAACATTATAACAACCGGCAACTTACAGTGTGGCTAAGAAAGCGGGCCCGTGCTGGTGAACGCATCTGTGGTGTGGAGTTGGGTTCCTACATTGTTGCACGCGCTGGTCTGCTAGATGGCAAGCCAGCTACTACACATTGGTCTTGGCTAAACGGTTTTAAAGAGAATTTTGATCGCGTTGAGGTTCAGGAGAGCCTCTTCACACTGGACAGTAAGGTAATGACTTGTTCAGGTGGACTAGCAGGGGTCGACCTAATGTTGCGTCTGATAGAAGAGATTAGTGGAAGTAGTTTTTCTGGTGAAATTGCGGATCAGATGCTGCACCACCCAATACGCAGTGCAACATCTCCTCAGCGCAGTACAATGGGGCGTAGCACTGAGACAATGCTGCCCCTATTACGCGAGGCAATGACATTAATAGAAAACAACATAGAAGAGCCATTGACTGTACCTCAGATTGCAAAATTTGTAGGTGTCTCACAGCGACAATTAGAGCGGCAATTCAAAAAAAATGTTGGGTGTACAGTGGTCCAATTTGGTCTTTTGCGGCGGTTGCAAAATGCCCGCCTGCTGCTAATCTCAACTGAACTTAGCATCCGTCAGATTGCCACGGCTTCGGGCTTTAATACTCTATCACATTTCGCCTATTCTTTTGGTAAATTTTTCGGTCGACGTCCATCAGATTACCGCGAAGCATGGCCAAAAAATGAGCCCGCACCTAGCTGGCCGGGCTCACTGTCAGATTTCATTGATACGTTAAATGGCACTCCACCCAAAGCTCACATTGAACGGGCTTGACGCAGGGCATTCAAAACCCCAACAATTTCACGGTCACGTTGAGCCGCCATATCTTCAAAGTGTTGGTTCTTAGCCATGGTATTACAGCCATCAACCATCCTGTTTCGTAGGTCTTTCGTTAGTTTTGGCGCTTCAAGACGTGTCCATGGTAATTTTAATGCTGGTCCAAACTGGTCTAGGTTAGTTGCCATGCCTCCCTCACCACCTGCAACATGGAAAGCCATACACTGCCCCTGGGCTGCCATTCTTGGAGCCGGGCCATTCATTAACGCAATATCAATATCCTCTGGAGTTGCCTCGCCATTGGCGACCATATGCAGTGCTTCGCGCCACAGCGCCTCTTGCAGGCGAGTCGCAACAAAACCAGGAATTTCTTTTTTCATCATCAGAGGTTCTTTGCCCGCAATTTTATAAAATTTACCAGCCCATGCAACCGCTTCTGGGGCAGTTTTTTTCCCACCTACAATTTCAACCAATGGTAGAAGGTAAGGTGGGTTGAAGGGGTGACCAATAACTGTACGCTCTGCAGTAGTGCAGTCGGCTTGAATATCACTCATCATCAGACCTGAGGTTGATGATCCAATAATAACCGATGGCGGCAAGATGGTTCCCATCCTTTCATAAAGTTCTTGCTTTATTTCAAGTCGCTCGGGGCCACTTTCTTGCACAAAGTCTGCGCCTTCAAGTGCTTCTTCCAAATTAGTAACAATACGCAATCTGTCCATAGATGCGCCTGGAGTTAGCCCCAAATCAATCAAGCTCACCCATGCGGTATTTAGGATAGACATAAACGCATCTGTCTCACGCTCATCATGAAGATAAGCAGTTACATCATAGCCTCGCGCTAGGAAGTGTGCCGTCCAGCCACCACCAATTGGGCCTGCACCCAGGCTTGAGATACGCGTTACAGATTTTGGGTCAGAATACATTACTCACCTTTAAAATTTGGGGCACGCTTTTCAACAAAGGCAGTTACGCCTTCTTTTGCATCGTCAGATTTTAGCATCCTACGATATATAGGCATCGGATCAGTACGCATTTTGTGAAAAGCTTGCTCCAGAGATACGCATTCAATTTCACGCTGTACTTCTTTTACAGATTGCATTGCGAGCGGTGCTGACCAAGCAATTGACGCGGCCCATTCGCGCGCGGCATCCATAAGCTGTTCTTTGGGAACCACCTTATTAACCAACCCATAGTGTGCAGCTTCAGAAGCTGTCATCCGGCGTCCTAATAAAAACATTTCCATAGCAATATTATGAGGAATACGACGCGGAAGACGCTGAAGAGCCCCAGCGTCTGGTACAATTCCCAGGGGCATTTCTGGAAGGCCAAATTCGACGTGTTCTGCAGCAATTAGCAAATCACAACCCATAGCCATCTCAAAACCACCGCCAATGGCCAAGCCGTTGATTGCTGCGATTACGGGTTTGTTCAACGACCAGTTTTCCGTCAACCCAGTAAAGCCACCAAAGCCATATTCATCGGCTTCCCACCAGTTATCAAGCTGCATTTCACCATCATTAAGCGCCTTTAAGTCCCACCCTGCGGAAAAAATTTTGTCTCCACCACCGGTTAATATTGCACAGCGTAAATCCTTGTCTTCGTGCAATTCCTGGAATGCCGCAGCTAGCGCCTGCGAGGTTGGTACATCAATGGCGTTAACCTTGGCGCGTTCCAACGTAACTTCTAAAACATGGCCCTCACGATGGACCGTCACACCTTCTGACATTTAGGGACTCCTTATCGAAATTCAGGGATAACTTCATCACAAAAAAGTTTGAGTGAGCGTTTTTGTGCCTTATGACCCAGTCCCATTGAGGCATAGTAAATAAATTCATCTACCCCAAGGTTCTCGTATGTTTTCACCTTATCAATTACAGTTTCAGGGGAACCAAACATCAGGTTCTGTTCCAACATCTCTGGGTTATACTGCTCGCGTCCCTCCAACTCATGGAGTGGAATTTCTTTCGGGAAGCCATTTTTTACGTCATCCAGATTGCGATAAAGGTTTTCAAATTGCCCCAGAACACGAGTAATGGCGTTAATGGCGTCATCTCTATCTGCTTGGTTCTCATATACAGAGGTATGACGCATTAACGCAAAAACTGGGTCCGCCTTACTACCATGTTTGGCAATTGCTTCGTCCAACTGGCGTTTATAAAGCTCGGCTTCGGCATGGGGACGGGTGAATGGCCAGCACATCACATTAGCATTGTTGGCAACAGCATAATCGTAGGTAATAGGCGACCGAGCTGCTACCCAAATCCGTGGATCATTTTGAAGGGGTTTTGGTACTGAAGTTGATGTTGGAAATTTCCAACACTCGCCATCGTGAGCATAATCACCTTTCCATAAAGCCAAGACAGCAGGTAACATTTCTTGCATATATTTATAACCTTCCGTTTGAAGGAGACCTGGCTTCATTCGGTCAAATTCACGTTGATACGCACCAGATCCTATGCCAAACTCCAACCGCCCACCGCTAATCAGATCAAGAAACGCAGCCTCTCCTGCCAACTTTATGGGATGCCAATATGCAGCATTGACCACTGCAGTTCCGAGACGAATTTTGCTGGTTTCACTCGCCCACCAGGTGAGGATCTGAAACGGGTTAGGGGCAATTGTCATTTCCAGAGCGTGGTGTTCCGCAGCCCAAACTATCTCAAAACCGCCTTCTTCAGCCATTTGCACCATTTCAAGGGTGTGGCGGGCCACGTCTTTCATGTCGAGACTACTGTCCAATCGCTCTAGATTTACGGCCAGTTGAAATTTCATCTAAGTTTTCCTCTCTCAGGTATTACAGTAAATCTGCAGCTTTTCAAAATAGATCTGAACCCAATCTTGGCCATCACCGCATCACAAACGGATTTGACATTGGTTCATCAGACGTATTCATCCAAATCGTCTTGGGCCTGGTGTAGTCATATATCGCTTGAAACCCACTTTCACGGCCGTATCCAGATCCCTTAACGCCCCCAAACTCCGCGATGGGAGAGACGACGCGGTAAGTGTTAACCCACACTATACCCGCCCTTATCAAGTTAGCCATCCTGAGCGACCGCGCCGAATTCTGCGTAAAAATTCCTGCAGCAAGTCCATGCTCAGTATCATTGGCGAGGGCAAGTACCTCATCCTCAGTTTTAAAACGTTGAACGCAAAGAACGGGTCCAAACAACTCAGTATCCACAATACGCAAATTCTGGTTTGGACATTCAATTATTGTGGGCTCATAAAATAGACCTAATTTATCCGCTGGTTGTTTTCCACCCGCAAGTATTTTAGCACCCTGCACCTTTGCATGTGCTACCTCACGTTTAATGTTTTCTAATTGGCCACTGGTACAGAGTGGCCCCATTTGGGTCTCTTCTTCCAGTGGATCACCAATAACAATCTTACCGGTAAGAGCCTTCATCTTATCGAGAAATTCATCTGCAATATCTTCGTGTAGGTAAAGACGTGAACCAGCCACACAGCTTTGCCCAGTAGCGCCAAAGATGCCCGCAATCGAGGCATTTACAGCACTTTCAATATTGGCGTCATCAAATACTATGAAAGGAGACTTGCCGCCAAGTTCGAGAGATACTTCTGCGAAGTTACGTTTAACATTTTCTAAAACGTGACGTGCCGCATTGGGTCCTCCAGTAAATGATACGCGGGCAACATCAGGATGCGAGGTTAAAGCTCGCCCACAAGGTTCACCATGGCCAGTGACAATGTTTACTACACCTGGCGGTATACCCGCTACTTCAATTAACTTTCCAAACTCTAACATTGCGGCACTAGCGTGTTCAGAGGCTTTTAGAACCACAGTGTTACCTGCCGCTAGAGCAGGCCCAATTTTGACCGCCACCAAGAAAAGTTGTGAATTCCACGGTACGACTGCTGCAACTACTCCGAGTGGTTCTCGCTTGGTAAAAACAAACATATCAGGTTTATCAATTGGTAGGGTCTCACCGCTGACCTTGTCCGCACAGCCAGCAAAAAAATGAAAAAATTCTGCAATGTACTTTGCTTGCCAACGGGTTTCCTTCAGTATTTTACCAGTATCAATTGATTCAGTGCGACCAAGATTTTCTGATTGCTCAGCAAGAAGGTCTCCTAACCTGCGTAAGCACTTTCCGCTTTCTGTCGGAGTGAGCTTTGACCATGGGCCCTCACTAAATGCATAATGAGCAGAGGCAACTGCTCGGTTTACGTCAGCTTCTGTCGCCTCTGGGACCCGGCTCCATATGTCACCTGTACTTGGGTTTACGCTGTCAAATACGCCACCGTCTGATGCATTCACCCAATCGCCGTTAATTAACATTTGATAGTTTTTAATGTCAGCCATTTCAGAACCCCTCATTACTTGATTCCTATTCAAAGCTGCTTTCACCATTACCGTTCGGGAAAAAGCGACGTATATTGGCGAAAAATCTGAAACCAGCTACTGGCAGTCAGGGCACTGTATTTCCTAGGGAGTCCCAAAAATGGTTCACAAAAAACAAGTTATCGGTGGCCCACTTGAAATTAATGGTCAAGTTTTGTCATTATCGCGTGCCATCCGTGCGGGTGATTTTGTATTTTTGACTGGCCAAATTCCTATGTGTGATGGATTTCCAATGATAGACGGTACCATCCAGCAACAAACCAGAGCCGTTCTTGAGGATATAACTTTGACACTGGCCCAAGCAGACTGCACACGTGATGATGTCGTAAAAGCCATGGTCTGGCTGCGTGAGCGCTCTGATTTTAAGGGCTTCAATGAAATTTATGGTGAATATTTTCCAATCGAGCCTCCGACACGATCCGCTGTTGTAAGTGAGTTATTAGTCGACGTGCGTGTTGAAGTGGAAATGATGGCTTATCGCCCGCTGGGCGATAGCTCATAATGACCATCGCACCAGATGGCACAAAGTATGAGCTTACTGGACCTAAATCTGCGCCAGTAGTAATACTA
>JAPKEA010000575.1 GCA_028822275.1 Planktomarina sp.
GATTTAAATGGTGCCCCCACACGGACTCGAACCGCGGACCTATTGATTACAAATTACCTGCTCCTATTAATCTAACTATATCTGAACTTGGGTAAGGTAAGATTTTTTATGTTATTTTACAGTAGATAAGATAAATTATGTTGGCAAGCTATTTGCAAACCAGTGCATTGAATGATATACTTTTTGGAACCCTCATGGAACCCAGAATATGCCCACTCGATCATCTATACGCTTTACAGATGCTTATATTAAAAGCCTAAAGCCAGCTCTTATTAGGTATGAGCTCTACGATGCCAACCTAGCTGGCTTTGGTATCCGAGTAAGCCCTTCAGGAGCGAAGAGCTGGATGGCATTTTCCAGAAACATGGGGCGCAAAACTCGCGTCACTTTGGGGCGGTACCCACAAATGTCTTTGGGTATAGGGCGGCAAAGAGCGATGAACACTTTGATGGAAATGGCTGATGGAGAATTCCAACGCTCTACCAAACTCCAACTGTTTGAGCACGCTCTGGAGGACTGGTATAAAAAGGATCAGGCTCAAAATAAAAGCTTCTTGCAAGTTAGACATGCAATGGAACTTCATGTTCGACCTCGCCTTAAAGATTTCAAACTTTCAAACATCGAAAAGCGCGACATAATCAAAATAATTGACCGCATAGCTGTAAGAACACCAACGCAGGCTAACCGCATTCTTGCGTTTACTAAAAGGTTCTTTAGCTGGTGCGTATCTCGAGACCTGCTGGCAATTTCACCTGCGAATGGAATTGCAAAAGCAAAAACTGAAGTATCTCGAGATCGAGTTTTATCCAAATACGAGTTAACAGCCATTTATAACGCAACCTTTAAAATGCCCTATCCTTTTGGTCCGCTATTGCGCATTTTGACCCTCACAGGACAAAGGCTGAATGAAGTTGCTGGCTCCAGTTGGGCAGAGATCGATTTGGACGCAGCCAAATGGGAACTGCCGCGGGATCGCTCAAAGAATAAAACAAGTCACGTTGTTCACTTGAGCAATCCAGTACTTAATGAACTGCACGGCTTAATCAATCCGGCCAAACATGATCTAATTTTCACAACAACAGGTAATTCTCCAGTTAGCGGTTTTTCTAAAGCCAAGAAAAAATTAGACGAAATTTCTGGCGTTAAGGATTGGCGCTTACACGATTTGAGACGCACCTTCGCTACTATAGCTACCGAGACACTTGGTTACGAGCCAGTCGTCGTAGACCGAGTTTTGAACCACGTAAGTGGCAGCGTTAATGGAATAGCTGCTGTTTACCAAAAAGGGCAATATCTCGATAAACGGAAAATTGTTTTGGATGCTTGGGCAGGTTATGTCCAAAGTCCCAGTTAGTCATATATAAGCCCATTTTATCCCATATAATATAACAAAAACAGTAGTTTAAATAAAATTAACCCTTGACGGGCAAACCCTTTAGTTGCTACGAGTCTACTCGTACATGCTCCCCTTATGAGCATAACGGGACGGCGCTCCACCCTAATGGCAGCGGTTTTAGACGGCAATAATTCTTCGCAAGTCTTTGCGATAAACGCCGCATTTTCTGAAATCAAATAGGAGCGATAATGATGAATTTCATATCACGAAAAGATGTCTTGGAACTGTTCAGTGTAAGTGTCTGGACACTTCGCCGTTGGGAAAAAAAACGAGGGTTTCCGGAAGCTATCCCAGTTTCTGGAGCTATTCGGATGTACGTCAAATCTGAGGTCGATGGATGGATTTTAAATAGAGCAATAAACAAAGCAACCAATCAGGAACAGAGCAATGGTTAGTAAATTTACGGATTTAGGAGATAAAGAGTTTGAAGAAATTTGTGGCGTATTCGACATATTCAACCCTGTAGAATTCCACAATTGGCGACTACATATAGAGCCTCCACAATTCTTAGTGGACGGTCTAATTGAGAGATCTTCAATTATACTTTTTT
>JAPKEA010000576.1 GCA_028822275.1 Planktomarina sp.
TTTATGGACATGGCTGGTACCTCTAATTTGCATGGCGCCCCACCAGCTGTAATGCTTGCACGCCTCATAAATCGCATGAAAAATGAACTTGGTCTCACTGGTTCAATTGGATTATCACACAATAAATTTCTGGCTAAGGTAGCAAGTGATTTGGACAAACCACGTGGTTTCTCAATCATTGGGGTCAATGAGACTGGCTCGTTCCTGCGGGATCGCCCAGTCGGACTAATTTGGGGGGTTGGTGAAATCACCCAAAAAGCACTTAGCAAAGCCGGTATCCGCACATTTTCTGACCTTTTGCGTTGGGAGCGCCAAGATCTATCTAATAAATTTGGTGCAATGGGCGACCGGCTCTGGCACTTGGCCCGGGGGAAAGATCGCCGCCGTGTTACATCCAATGCCCCAACTAAAAGTATTTCAAATGAAACTACCTTTTATGAAGATACGTCTGACCTAGACATTTTAGACGGGCACATTTGGAGGCTGGCAGAAAGAGTCAGCGATCGCGCAAAAGCTCGTGATATGGCAGGGCTTGTTATTACCTTAAAGTTAAAACGTGCGGACCACACTTTGCTTTCTCGACGCCAATCTCTGCGTGAGGCAACGCAAATTGCTGATAAAATTTATCGCACGGCACGCGACCTTTTTGAACAAGCAGGCAAACAGGGGCCGTACCGGCTCATCGGCGTAGGGATCTCCAACCTGGTTAATGACAGCGACAGTGATTTGACTGGTGACTTGCTCGATCCAGGTGCAGAAAAGCGTAATCGTGCAGAGCGCGCAACAGATGCAATTAGGGCTAAATTTGGAAATGATTCGATTTTGAAAGGTCGGTCATTAAGTTAACTTACTCAGCTGCCAGTTTGATATTGTTTTGATCAATTTTCGAGATATCAGAAATAACTTCCCGCATTCTTGCACAAAAATCATCAAAACTTGGTAAGCGCTCAATTGTCGCTTCATTCATATAAAGACTTCGGTCGATCTCAATCTGAACAGCATTCTGGTCATGTGATGGCCGGCCATAATGCTGAGTAACATATGCACCCGCAAACGGAGTATTTCGTACGACTAGGAACCCAGCACGCTCAAACGCTAGATGGACTTCCTCAACTAGATCAGCCGCAGCGGCGGCGCCAAATCGATCCCCAATAATAATCTCTGGTGAAGGCAAATTCATACTCCAAGAGCTAACCGCCGCATGTGGCATTGAATGGCAATCGATCAATACTGAGCGTCCAAACTTCTCTCTCGCTCGATCCAATAGCCCTTGAAGGCAGCTATGATAAGGAATCCAACACTCTTTAAGACGACGCTCGGCGACATTGAATGGTAATTTCCCATCATAAATCGGTCGACCATTTGCAACTACACGCGGGATCACACCTAAACCTGACGCAACACGGGGGTTTAACCCATGACCTCGAACATCTTTTATTAGGGCTGGATCTAATTCAGTTTTTGCTCGATTAAGATCAACATAGGCCCTTGGCATATTGGCCACCAAAAGAGGTGAACCTAATTCAGGAGCTGATGCAAAAATTTCATCTACAAACGCATCTTCTGACAGTCGAATCGTTTTCGAATCAAGTACAGAGACGTCCAGCATTTCTTGTGGGTAATCACGACCAGAATGTGGCGAAGCAAAAACAACGCCGTTTTCAAGGTTTTCTGGCTCAAGGAGCATGTAGGCGGGCATGGTCATAAGGGACAAATAGCACAACAGCCATTTTGTGAAAGCATTTCCTATTTGATACTACTAAAATCACTAGTAGAGGCTTTTATTCAGCTAATTATTTAGATTTCTGCTTGAAGACTCTTCACACGCGTCATATACGCCGCCTACCGGCTTGGATTATCGCGTCCTGTTTTTGTGGGACGTAAGGTTTGGGTCGGTTCAACGGGCGCGTAGCTCAGCGGTAGAGCACTTCGTTGACATCGAAGG
>JAPKEA010000577.1 GCA_028822275.1 Planktomarina sp.
GAGAAGCCGATATTGCAGTATTTTCTAACTCATCTGGCTTATCAGGCTCAATTTCAGATTGGCTAGTAGTTGGATCTCTTCAGACTACCTCAGGTATTGAGCTAATTGCACGTACTTTGTTAAAAGACGCAGGTGATGTAAAAAAAACTGAGGGCCGTTTCTTATGGCAAAACTTAGCACATGAAATAGCTGCAACTTATGTTGGACTTAGTGCTGATCTAAAAGAAGATCGCCCAAAATCGTTAAGTTCTTTGAATTTTAATTGGAAATACAGGTTTGCACCCAACTGGCGCTCTAGTTCAGAGTTTCAGCTTGATTCTAGCATTGGAAAGCTTTCACAGCTAAACATGGGAATCAGATACGAAAATGAATGCGTAAATATAGACTTTTCAGCCTCGCGTCGTTTATCGACTTCAGCTACTTTAAATGATAAAACAGAATTTAGTTTATCGGTAGAGCTATTAGGTTTTTCCTCGGGAGTTGGGAAAATTCGCAATAAAGAACAATGCGGTACGTCATCAAACGAGGTTCAAAATGGTTAAATCAAACCTACAGAAACATATTGTGGCTTTTTTCATATTATGCAGCATGACTAACCCTGCCCTGTCACAAAGCTTGTTTGACCCAGTAATCTCCGTCGACCGCGCCGCAATCACTAAATATGAACTTGAGCAGCGTATCCGTTTTTTTGAGGTAATTCAGCGCTCTAATAATGTTGAACTCCAGGCGCGTAAAAGCCTTATTGAAGACCGTTTAAAAATGGCCGCGGCACGTCGGGCAAATATCAAACTCACTTCAGATGCGTTAGCTATGGCAATGTCTGATTTTGCAAAAAATGCAAATCATAATCTTAGCCAACTTTTAGCCGATTTAGCCAAAGAAGGTGTCGATGAGCAAACGTTTCGAGATTATGTTGAGGTTGGTATCACCTGGCGTAACTTAATTCGTGGACGTTTTGCATCCCGTGCTACCCCAACTGAAGCAGAAGTTGACCGTGCTTTAGCTTCTACTGGCGCAAAAGGTGGTATAAAGGTTTTGTTAACAGAAATAGTTTTGCCCGCCCCGCCAGATCAAATTGAGACAGTCAGACAAACAGCAGATCGCCTAACGCGTATCGATTCAACTGCAAAATTTTCAGAGCAAGCCCGGCTTTTGTCAGTAGCTAAGTCAAGCGGAAATGGCGGGAAATTAGAGTGGACAAACCTTAATGATTTGCCTGCAGGTTTACGGCCCATAATATCTGGCCTACTACCAGGGCAGATAACAAAGCCACTTGAAATTCCAAATGCGATTGTGCTTTTCCAACTACTTGATGTTGCGGAAACTACGTTTAACCTGCCTGAGATTTCAGCAATTGAGTACGCCCAACTTTCCGGCCCTACTGCATCCATCGTAAATGCTAGTGCGAAAGCTGACACATGTGATGATCTTTATGGATTGGTTAAAACTGATACCGCTTTAAATCTGAATATTAAGTCAAAAAAACAAGACCAAATAACACAAGCAATTGCGCTTCGCTTAAATGGCTTGGACAAAAACGAACAAAGTACACTTCCAACTGTGGAGCTTGGTCAGTCAGATATGGTCATGTTGTGCGCTCGCGTTTTTTCAACGTTTGAAGATGTATCACGCAGTCAAGTTGCTGGAAATTTACGCTCTGCCCGCCTCGCAAGCCTAGCTGACGGCTTTCTAGCTGAATTGCGTTCCAGCTCGACTATAACATATCATTGATGGCCCAGATCCCCCTTGCCATTACCTGTGGTGATCCTTCCGGTATTGGGCTTGAAATATTTTTAGCCGCTCATAGTCAAATTGGTAATGAGATACCGATGGTGTTATTTGCCGATAAAAAGCACCTACCAAATGGTGTAGATGTAACTTATTGGCGTCCTGGCGAGACTTTAGATTCAGGACGCAATGTGACACTCTATCAAATTGATTTTGC
>JAPKEA010000132.1 GCA_028822275.1 Planktomarina sp.
TTTCATCCAGCTCTGCTCCGATCCAATAAAGAACATCAGTGGACCATATTGTGCCCATTCTGAAGCTTTTTTAGCATTTGGAACAAAAGTCATGTAGGCTTTACCTGCCGCCAGCGCCGCGTCTCCTGTTCGTTTTAAAGCTTCCAAAAGCTCTTTTGAGTTTGTGTCTGTGTATCCCATTGAAACACTCATATCTGAGGGGCCCAAAAATACGCCATCAATACCGTCTGTCGCTGCAATCCCTTCAACATTTGCCAGAGCCTCTGGTTCTTCGATCTGGGCAATCACAACTGTCTCACGACTAGATTGTGCAAGAACTTGAGCCATAGTATGCTTTCCATATCCTGCCCAACGGGTTGCCCCTGCAAATCCCCGGCCACCGTTACCAAAATGCGCAAACCGCACCAAATCTGAGGCTTGCTCAGCATTTGATATATGAGGAGCAACGACACCGACAGCGCCCATGTCCAGAACTTGTAGAACGGCTTCCGCCGAGAAGTGTGTCACCCGCACCAGAACTGGAAAGTCCAAAGCACGCGCCATGGCGAGACAAGCGTCAGCTCGCGCACGATCGTACGGGCTATGCTCCATATCAACACAAACGAAATCAAGTCGGCTCGCCGCCAAAATTTCAATCAGTTCATAAGCCGGCGTTTTTAAAAACGTGCCAGCCATTATGTCTCGATTGGCCATCCGGGATTTGAAATTTTCGATACGCATAGAGCCTCCAGAAGTTGCAATTATATCCAAATAATCATGAAAATAATTGAAGTTCAAATTGATTTTAGTCTTTAAAATATTCTCAACTTCTATCAAAAGTAAGATGAGGTTGGACACTGTTTAAGGCTTGTCATCACCCCCCCTGTGTTGTCAAAAGATTTAACAACATACTTTTACGAAACTTTTACTCTCAAGGACATTAAAATGTTGCATGACAAACGCGTATTTGATGCCGCTGCTCAAAGTGGCAGCGATTTTGGCGACCTTCCTGAATGGGATTTGAGCGACCTCTATGCATGCGAAACAGCACCGGAGCTCACCCGCGATCTAGAATGGTTAAACAGTGCTTGCTTTAATTTTGCAAACGATTTTGAGGGTAAATTGGCTTTGTTGAGTTCAACGGAGATGCTGGATGCGGTGCACCGGTATGAACAAATAGATTTAATTACTGGGCGTATTATGTCCTTCGCAGGTCTGCGTTATTATCAATTAACTATTGATCCTAACCGGGCAAAATTCATGTCTGATATGCAGGATAAAATTACCGCATCCACGACCCCTTTGGTGTTTTTCAGTCTTGAATTTAATCGCCTCGACGAGGCTAACTTGGTGGCTCTCTGCGCACAAAACGTAGACCTCGCACGTTACATGCCCATCTTTAAACGAATGCGTGCCATGAAACCTTATCAACTTTCTGATGAGCTTGAGAAATTCTTGCACGACCAATCTGTCGTTGGAACTGCAGCTTGGAACCGCTTGTTTGATGAAACTGTCGCTGGGTTGGTCTTTGAAATTGAGGGCGACAAATTACCCCTCGAGGCAGCTACAAACAAATTATCAGATCAAGATCGCAATACACGTGAGGCTGCAGCCCGAGAAATCGCAGCAGTTTTAGGTAATAATATTGGCCTATTTGCACGTGTCCACAATACCATTGCGAAAGAGAAAGAGATCGAAGATCGTTGGCGTAAGATGCCAACACCTCAAACAGGGCGTCACCTTTCAAATCATGTGGAGCCAGAGGTTGTTGAGGCTTTACGCAACGCAGTTGTTGCAGCATACCCTAAGCTTTCACACCGATATTACGCCTTAAAAGCTAAGTGGATGGGACTCGAAAAAATGCAAATTTGGGACCGCAATGCACCACTTCCATTGGGGGATGAAAAGCTCGTTGATTGGGCCACGGCGAGAGAGATGGTCATGTCAGCATATTCTGACTTTGACCCAGAGATGGCTAGGATTGCGGAACCTTTCTTTACGGATGGTTGGATTGATGCAGCCGTGAAACCAGGCAAAGCTCCAGGCGCTTTTGCGCACCCAACGGTTACGACGGTACATCCTTATGTAATGCTAAACTATCAGGGAAAACCCCGCGATGTGATGACACTAGCCCATGAATTGGGCCATGGCGTGCATCAGGTATTGGCTGGGGGTCAAGGAGAGTTGCTGTCCTCAACGCCTCTTACTTTAGCAGAAACTGCGTCAGTTTTTGGTGAAATGCTGACCTTCCGCAAACTTTTAACAGCAGCCACGACAAAGAAAGAACGCAAAGTTTTGCTGGCGGGTAAAGTTGAGGATATGATCAACACTGTTGTGCGCCAAATAGCATTCTATGATTTCGAATGTAAATTACATGCAGCACGCGCCAGCGGTGAGTTAACACCGGACCAGATTAATGATATTTGGATGAGTGTCCAAGGCCAAAGCCTAGGGCCTATTTTTGAATTCATGGATGGGTATGAAACCTTTTGGTCATACATCCCGCACTTCGTCCACTCGCCCTTTTATGTTTACGCTTACGCTTTCGGGGACGGTCTCGTAAATGCTCTTTATGCTGTATACGAAGAAGGTGATCCCAACTTTCAATCGAAATACTTTGAAATGCTACGTGCAGGTGGCTCAAAGCATCATAAAGACCTTTTGGCCCCATTTGGCCTGGATGCAAGCGATCCTGCGTTCTGGGACAAGGGTCTTAGCATGATTTCTGGTATGATTGATGAACTGGAATCGATGGAAGATTAAGTCTTGCTGATGACAAGTTAATGATTGGGTGCGACTCGGGGAGTTCTTGCGCTCAATCGTTTTATAATCATTCCCATTAATAAAAGCATCTAAACGCTTTACTGCCTGTATCTCTTGCCAGAGTACAATCATGATCTTTTTCATAATTATTTGGATTTTGTTTAAACGTTATTTTTAGAACAAACAAGATTTTTACAGCAATATATTGAAGGAGCTTCAAGAGTTTCAACTTAAATCAACATGCCTTTATCTTCAGCCAAATCACGCATTTTTTCTTGAAGCTTTTCGAAAGCTCGCACTTCAATTTGTCGGATCCGCTCACGACTAACATTGTATGTACTCGAAAGTGCTTCGAGAGTTGAAGGTTTATCTTGCAATCTTCGCTTTAAAATAATGTCCTTTTCTCGATCATTGAGCACACTCATTGCTTCCATCAACATTTCACTGCGCACAGATAATTCATCATTTTTTTCATAGTCACCAGCCTGATCCGCGCTATCGTCTTGCAACCAATCTTGCCACTGTGTTGAGCTTTCACCATCGCCTCCAATGACAACATTTAGTGATGCATCACCGCCCGACATGCGGCGGTTCATTGATACGACTTCAGTCTCAGTCACACCCAGATCGGTCGCAATCTTTGAGACTTGCTCCGGCCGCATATCGCCCTCGTCATAAGCCCCTATTCTTGATTTAGCCTTTCGAAGGTTGAAAAATAACTTTTTTTGACCAGAAGTTGTGCCCATCTTAACCATCGACCATGAACGTAGAACATATTCTTGAATGCTCGCTCTAATCCACCACATGGCATAGGTAGCCAAACGAAACCCTTTTTCAGGGTCAAATTTCTTGACTGCCTGCATTAAACCGACATTTGCCTCTGACACGACCTCAGCTTGCGGCAAACCGTAACCACGGTAGCCCATAGCAATTTTTGCCGCCAGACGCAGATGGCTGGTAACTAGTTTGTGCGCAGCACCCGTATCTTCGCGTTCTACCCATGCTTTGGCGAGCATATATTCTTGCTCAGGCTCAAGCATCGGAAACTTACGGATTTCTTGCATGTAGCGGTTTAAGCCACCCTCGGGTGTTAACGCTGGTAAGTTAGCAATATTAGCCATGTTAATCTCCTATAATTTGAAGCCTCGGGTGACTGCTTGATTTTGATTTGAGGTCATCACTGATCAATTTCAAGGGGTGGAGGTGATATTTTGTCAAATATGAATGGCCGGCTGGCCAATTACACCTTCAGAGCACAACTCTTCCGAAAAAAAACAATACCCATAAAAAATTTACCCAGTAGAAGTTATGAAATCTTGTATATCTCTGGGCAAAGGAGCTACAAAACTCAATTCGCGCCCCGTTATAGGATGAACAAAACCCAAAAGGCCAGCGTGAAGCGCTTGCCGTGAAAAAGCATCTGCAAGAGCTGTGTGCATACCCTTCATCTTACGACGACGGCTGTAGGTTTGGTCTCCAATAAGCGCATGACCCACGTAAGACATATGGACACGAATTTGATGTGTTCGTCCTGTTTCTAATTTGCATTCAACTATTGAGGCCGCACCGTCAGAGAGCTCGCGTAAAACGCGAACACGAGTCACAGCGTGTTTTCCATTTTGAACAACAACGGCTTGCCGTTGGCGGTCCGTTTTGTGCCTGGCCAATTGCGTAATAATTTTAAGCGTATTTCCTGCTTCGAAACTGGTGCCCGACAGACCCATTAAACGCGGATCTGCAGCTGAAGGGGCACCAAAACAAACCGCCGTATATAGCCTGTCAACACTGTGTGCTTCAAACTGTGACGCCAAGCCTTGATGGGCCGCATCTGTTTTAGCGACAACCAAAAGCCCAGTTGTGTCCTTATCGATACGGTGAACAATACCCGGCCGCTTCATCCCACCAATACCTGAAAGTGTTTCTCCGCAGTGGGCCAGCAAGGCATTAACTAGAGTGCCCGACGGACTTCCGGGGGCTGGATGAACAACCATACCAGCCGTTTTATTTATAACAATAATATCATCATCTTCATGCAGAATATCTAACGGGATATTCTCCGGGAGCATATGACTGTCTTGGGCTTCAGCAATTTGAATTAAGATAGCATCGCCTTCGTAGACCTTGGCTTTTTGATCTATAACGGCTAATCCGTTCACATAAACGGACCCTTCGGCAATCATACGCGTAATACGGGAACGACTGATTGATCGCTCTGGTACATTTCTCGCAAGGGCCTTATCAAGGCGAGCCGAGGGATTTTCTCCGATTGTGAAAAGGACATCAGCCATGGCAGATCAATCTAAAGTTCCGGCAGATCAGCCCGAACCTGCCAACCTGCGTTTTCTGAGGCGACTGGTAACTACACTCACAGCCGCAATGGTTTTGGGATTGATAGCGATCTTCACAGTGCTTGTCATCCGATTGCAAGCTCCAGTCCAAATATTTCCAAAAATACTGGGGCTTCCAGATAAAACAAAGGTGCTTTCGATCAGTAGAACGCCATCAGAATTGATTATTATCGATGAAAAACGTAATATTCACATTATGTCCACAGACGGGACAAAACTGTTAGAAACCTTTTCAATTAGTCAGTGAAAATATTTAACAACTTTTTGCCAAAAGTAGCAGACTGCATCAGTTACACTAAGTGCAACGCGACAGTAATTAGCCGGCTTAAAATAAAATGTGGCCGATAACGTTTAAAAATTTAACTTATTCAACTATCACATATCCGAATGTCGAGTTTCCAAAGATCTATCTTGGCTAAATAAAGCTCACGATGAGATGCCAGCGAAACTAAGCCTGTATCATTAAATTGCAAACACGCTTAAAGATCTTTCCGCGACTAGTGGTATTAGCTAAAATTCAAACAACGGACATTGTCACAATGAAAATCAGACAACAATGAAGAAAATTGATAATGAGTTGAGGGTTGATTTTGTTAATGGAGCTGTGGGTCATCGGCTGCGCTTTGGAGGCGGACGTGGACAAGCTCTGGCGAAGGCTATGGGCTTACGTGCTGGCAAAACACCAAAGATAGTTGATGCAACCGCAGGCTTGGGCCGAGATTCATTTTTGTTGGCGTCGCTTGGAGCACACGTTACAATGATCGAACGATCCAAGAAAATGTACACCTTGCTAGCTCAGGGTATGGATCGAGCCTCCCGTGAAGAAAGCGACATCCAGCAAATAATTGAGAGGATGAACCTGTTGTATGGAGACGCCAAGGAATTGCTGCCAGAATTATCAGCCGACGCAGTTTTGGTTGATCCAATGCATCCGCCCCGCAAAAACTCAGCGCTTGTTAAGCTTGAGCTACGTCAGGTCCGCCAGATTGTAGGTCCCGACGACGATACGGCTGATTTGATAAAGGTGGCCTTGGCTTCAGCAAAAAAACGAGTTGTTTTGAAGTGGCCTGCCAAGGCCGATCCCATCAAAGGAATGGTTGCATGCTCCCATCAAATAATAGGAAAATCCATAAGGTATGATGTCTTCATGTTAGCCTAGAAGGCCGTCAAACAAGTTATTTATCGATAAAAGAGTAAATCAGTAATAGAACTCATTACGGCAAAAAATTTAAATAGCTCATGCGATATTCCATATTGATCCGCCTAGGCTTCAGCCTTAAAAAGAAGAGAAAAGCTATTGCTACTTCATGAACCTTAAAAAGTTGCCAAGTGCGCATGATGTCAAAAATTTAGCTTTTTTGATGCGACACTGACACCTGACTTTAATCAAGTTAAGATAGGCCTTCCCAATGACTATCAACACTAAGAAATCTACCTTTGGATCCGGCGTCAAAGACGGACTTCCCTATATTTTGGTAGTCATTCCTTTCGCGACACTATTTGGCGTAGTAGCGGTTGAAGCAGGACTAACAATTGCGCAAACCTTTAGCTTTTCTCTATTGGTTATTGCGGGCGCCTCCCAATTCGCAGCTTTACAATTGATGTTAGAAAACGCTGGAATTGTGGTTATATTGCTGGCAGCGTTAGCTGTGAACCTACGAATGGCTATGTATGCAGCCGCTCTTGCACCTCATTTGGGAAGCGCGCCATTTTGGCAGCGTATGTTGATCGGGTTTCTGAATTTTGATCAAAGCTATTTGTTATCTGTTACCAGATATGAAGACCAGCCAGTAATGTCAGTCGCAGAAAAGGTAATGTATTTCCTAGGAGTGGCCCTTCTAATTGCCCCCCTTTGGTGTCTTTTTACTTACTTAGGTGCAATTTTTGGATCGTCTGTGCCTGCGACATGGGAGGCATCATTTATCTTACCAATTGCGTTTTTAGCGATGGTTGCTCCTATGCTTAAGTCTCCAGCTCATTTAGCAGCAGCATTTGTGTCAATTGTTGTGGCTTTGGCTCTCACGGATTTGCCATCA
>JAPKEA010000578.1 GCA_028822275.1 Planktomarina sp.
AATTGGTGGGAATAACGTAAATGTCTTTGTATCTCTATAGAAATTCGTTATGATTTAAAATTATGGTCAATCTGAGAGGCTTTTGTAAATATTATTATAATTTTTCATAATGAATTAGCCTTCGATTGCGCAATTCTAATCAACCTTTTTATAACTGAAGATGCCACGCGAGATAATTGAATTTTTTCTATGCTTTCCAAATTGTGAAAATCGTTATCAACGACTATGAGGCCTAACATGCCCATGTTACCATGCGGGGAACATTGATATAAGTATACTCCAGGAACTTTAAAAACGACCGAATAAAATGCGTCTATTTCTGATTTACTTGGAAGTGCGCTTATTTTGGGACCTGCAAGAAACTCTACATTATGCCCTTCATTCGTTGGCAACCATTCGATACTGTCTCCTAAGTTAATAAGTGTAACTTCACTGCTGTAGGAATCATACTCTGTAAACTCAATTTGAATATTTTCCGCTAAAGTAAGTTTTGGGGTTACCAGGAAGGTCACTATAGAGAATAAAGTCAGTAAGATACGCATGCTTTGCTACTTCCAAATGATGTTCACTTCGACCACCGTTCCAATGTGAAGGAGGGATACAGATAAAACAAGACGTGAGAACTTATTTTTTAAGCAGATTGGCCTCCGCTAACATCTCACTCGAGTAACGTAGGAGGTACCCACCATGCGCGCCATTCTGACAATACTAAAGTTGACCATTGCTTTGCAGGCGGGGCAGCCTGTGTACCAAATGTGGGGCGGAAAAATGTCGAGATATTAACGTTAAATCGCACTAAAATTTATTACGCATTGCACAGCCGACTGCTCGTTAACTGTAACGTTAATTTTATCTCCAGGTTGTACGGGATATAGACCAAGTGCCGTTCCTCCCAAAATAATATCTCCAGCTGATAATTTTAAATCATGCTCAATCAAATGCTTTTGTAGCCATTTTAGCGAAGATAATGGTCCACCATCCATCGGCCAGAGATCGCCAGAATCGATAACTGACCCATTTATCTCTAAAGATAGGATTGACGTTTCTTCGAAGGCTTCAGGTAACTTTTCCCAATTCCGCTCTGATAGTATTGTACCTTTGTTGAGACCATTGTTTGCAATCAACTCTGACAAAGATTTTTTTTGGGGCACGGAAAACAAAATTGTGCAATTCAATAACTGGAAAAACAGATGAAATTTGACCTTCTTCTCCAACTTTAATCGCCATTTCTGCTTCAACAGCAAGATTACAAAAAGAGTTGAGGTCTAGATTCACACCGTTTTCAAGCACTTCCTTGTCAAATAAAGTACCACGTATAGGTCCTTCATACCAAAAAGTTTTGTAGTTCCTGGGCCAGTGCATCCAACCTTGTAGCCAACTACCCGTTCAGCCTCTTGAACTCGCAACCTAACCACTTCGTCTTGGACAGCATATGCGTTGCTGATGTCCAAACTAAAGTCTGGCTCACTAAAGCAAGTGCCCGGATTTATGGAGCGATAATCTTTTAATTGCCGCAGTGCTAGTTCATGTATTTGGTTCGTCACAGTAAATCGCCTTTGTGGTCTTATCCCGCTTGCGTCCTAGTCTCTCATCTCTTACGCCGAGGTCTTGTTCGAGTGCCAAGAGGCTTTTGACGCCTAGAAAAGAGTGACGCCACTGCACAGCACTATTCTCCAGTGTTCCGGTGTTCATGGCGATATGCAAGACTTGCTAACCTTGGGTGCCAACGAAGAAGGAAACAATCAGAATAATGAAAAAAGATAGGACCTTGCCAAGAAAACGCCAAATTTCATGGCATAAAAGCCTACTAGACGCTAAACAACGCACAGCATAATTAATCATTCAAACGCCGCGTCTAGCGGGGATAGCTTCAGCGCGCGAGGCAATCTTCAGCTGCCTAATTATGGGCCGGTTCATTGATCGCTCATCCCGTCT
>JAPKEA010000579.1 GCA_028822275.1 Planktomarina sp.
AGGCTTAAATATGTCGAGGACTATTGGCCACTGTTGATACGCAGCATAAATTAAACCCAGTGTAGACCTTGCCATAATCGGCCAGCCTCGAACCCCACCGGGTGGTGCACGCCTGTTAACGCAAGGCGCACTAGCTTACCTAGTAAGACGATTGTGGACTGATGATTTTGTTTGGTAATAAGTTCGGCTTTACACCTCATATTTTGTGATGCGTCTGGGTGAATTTGCTTTAGTAATATGAATTTCAGGACTTTTTGGGTCGTATCATATGCTTGGTAGCCTCTTCGAAGCACCCCAGCCGTTTGGCAGCCGTATACGCTCCCTTACCTAATTGTTGAAATTTAGTTTTGTTTGGATGTCTTGACGCTTCCTGCATTATTTCTTTTTTAGTCCATGGGGAGCTTCTACGACGGCGCACCAAAGTTGAAATGAAATCGCTTAAACGTCCGTTTTTTTTAAGGTGTGTATAGAGAACGCTTGAGCCTTCTCTGAACTCTTTTAGTGTACTATATTTTTCCACCTCGTATTTTATTCGGTCATCTTGTCCTTTATATTTATACGAGCTCTCAAAGTGTGAAACCACCTCCGGATCGTAATGCAATCCAAGCTCTACAGCTTTAACGTACGCTAAGCTGTGATTTGTACGCCATTCTTTAAGAGACTTAGAGCTTTTTGCAGTTTCAATGATTTTGTTCTTGGTTAAAAATCCTTTTTTATTTACTTTTCTGCTTATTACCTCATTCTCAACAAGCCGATCGATCCAATTTTTTTCTAACGCCGCCGTATAAGCTGCATGACTATTCAGGCTCCACTCTCCCACATATTCATAATTAGATGCATCCTCTCCAACGGCTTCATAGGTCCATTTTTGCGCACTCGCACCAAGCCCACCACCAATCTTTTTATTAAGTAAACAAAAGTTGCGCGTTTCATATTTTCTAATCAATTCTTTTTCAATCAGGGCAGCTGTATCTGAAGGAATGACGCCAGTCATTTTGAAGAACTTTATTGATCGTTCTCCATATTTGTTCGCTAGATTAATAAATCGATCTGAATTTAAGTGAGTCAGTTTACGTTTCTTGAAATTAAGTGTCAGACCAACATAAACAAATAGGCTTCCACGAACTCGGCAAATATAAACTAATCGTCGGTATTGGTTGCCAAGAGGCGTAAAGTGTTTTGTCACCTCGTCTAACCAGCCATATCTTTGTGCTGCGCTGTATGCGGCGGTATCGGCAACCTTCCATTCAGTAACATTTGAATAGATCTGAGCGCTTTTTTTACATTTTGCTGCCGTCCATTTTCTTAGCGCGCCTATTTTTACTAGCTTTATGTGCTCGGTGCACTTCGAGTGCCAACCATGGCGGTAAGCTGCGGATACAAAGGCAGGAGAGGCTTTTTGCCAGTCTTTCTTGACCTCATAATTTTGTGCATCGCTGAAACATTTCTCAAAAGTATATTTTCTTGGCGCGCCTATTTTTTCCCCGTGCATCATTGAAGTTTTACACTTTACTGGAATCTCATCAAGTAGACTTTATTTTACAATTTCAGCTAATTATTGGTTTGCGTCCGGCCGTTCTGTTCTCTCTGATTAAGCCACGGTTAAACAAGTCAGTTTCTATCTCCCTTAACTCTGCTAGCTTCACACTACGCTGTTGCTTGGCTGGGAGTGTTTCTAGGCCGTGTCTATAGTTAAGTTGGTCTGGGGCCCGCCTTGATTGAGGCGGGCTTCCTAGCGCCGTGCAGGCGGCATGTGCGGCACCCGTAGGCAGCAGGTTTCGTTTAATGGTCTTGGCGTGTGCCGCTACTAGAATAGTTTAATCTTTTAGCATAAGCCCTTGCATTTGGGTCCACTGGAAGCGTTTTTAAGTGTGTAGCAAATTTTTGCCCAGTTAATAGTTTCCGCGAGCGTAATTAGTAGGATAAGTTAG
>JAPKEA010000133.1 GCA_028822275.1 Planktomarina sp.
GACCACCGGAATCACAATCCGGGGCTCTACCAACTGAGCTACGTCCACCATTAATTTATCTTTTTAAGGCCAATATTCAAAATCGCTTTACGCCTTTTGCACGAGGCTACCGGTACTTTTCTGGCATTTAGCGAGCTCACCTGAGATACCGACGCGCCATTATAACGGCTCAGTTCTGCATCGCAATCAATAGATGATGTCGTTCCCACTAAGTTTAGCTGAGCTGCATATTTTATCTAGATTGGTAATCCTGCCAAGATGGGTGTGACCTTCGTGTTGCATTGAATGATCTGCAGATAATGCGGTATCGTCGGCTTGTGACTTACTAACTCAGTTGTTATGTCGAGCTCATGCGTTACGACAAACACAAGGATATTATCTTTAGCGTTGCGAAGCAGTATCCTGTGAGTTCGGAGATCCGTATAAGCCGACGTTGATCGCAAAATGTAACTATAGGCAGTTTTAGCCTAGCCATTTTAAGATAAAAACTTTGGGGTATAAACAAAGTATGCCCCAGCGTAATCGTTACAATTTAGATACGGCCATTTGACTTGAAATAATATCGTAACCGGCAGCTAATCAGGCTAATCTTCACTCTGGCACGGTCTTAAAACGGGTTACGTTAATTCATGAGTGGAGCATAATGACGAATAATGCTGATATATAGCGTGCTCGCTTTCCACTCGCTGCACGAAGACTTTTTTGCCGCCCTAGCGATTAGCTCAGTCAATTTCTGTCGTTGACATATGGCTTTTAGTCAATAACAACCGGCGGTTCAAAATGCTAGCATAATAATGTTTTTGTAGCTAAAACCATGTTTAAGATATCACTAAGTCTTTTGCGATTGTCTCGCTCGAAGACCTTGAGAGAGTTACATTATTGATGATCAATTTGACTCAGAATTTCGCTGAGCTTTTGGATGCAAGAAGCCATGCTAGTTTGAATAAATTTTTCGATTTCAATTGCGGTAACAGTGGGTTTCCATATCAGCCGACAGCGTTCGCCTTCATCGATTTAGCGCATGCTCGAGTGATGGCACTCCGATGATGACCCAGGGGCCACAAAGCAGGCATATTGGGTGCGTCGAGCTTGGTTATTGTGGCTGAGGATCCGTTCCTTGATGTAACCTGCGCCCGGCAGATAAAGGGGGCGCGCAGAGCCATCAAACGAACAACTAGCTGCGCCGGGAACCCAGTCAATCCGGTCGGAGCTCCAAGAATAGCCCATAGTGGGCCTGCGGAGGTGTTGAATTGATGGTCACACTTTATTGGCATAGTTGACTCTTTAAGGTTGTCGCTCTCAATAGGGTACTTTATCGCTCTTTTTGGGTGGATGGCTATTTGCGTGTACGTTCATTGACAAGTTTTGATTATGCCAAAATTACTGTGAAGATTTATGCGCTATAAAATTCTGCACGCAAGGGCAGCGTTCGATCCGAATTAGACGCGGCTTGAATTTTCTAAGTATAGTTTCGTAGCGTCATTTGTTTAAGAAACACTACTTCCGTTGCGTTGGTAGTTGAAGCGTGATGTGTACCTGTCATATCAGACTGCGGCGGATGTCCATAGTTATTTCAAAATTAGCCATTCGAGAAATAAAAAAGGACGGTCAATACCCGTCCTTTTTTAGCCCACCTGCAGTGATTTAAAATCTATAAGTAAAGCGACCTCCCCAAACTTTAGGGGCGGAACGGTAACGGCCGTGTGATCCACTTGCCAGCGGGATATCAAATGCGCCAGAAGCGGTTAACTTATCGGTAATATTCTTCCCATAAATCATAAACTCCCAGCTCTCGGCTCGAACACCAACGCGCACATTGAGCTTGCCAAATCCGTTTTGAATATCAATTGGATCATGGTCGCCGGTCATCTTGTACTCGTCGGTGAAGTTATAGTCTGCAGCGGCAAACATAATTACGCCAGCTGATAGCGGCCGCATGTAGTCAGCGCTCAGTGCGCCAGAGTAGCCGGCACCGAAGTCGCTGCCAGATAGATCCTGACTTTGACCCGCCTTTGTGCCAGCGCCATTAAACTTAGCCTGACAACCCATCGCTAGGGTAACAGGAGATGCCGAGGTGAGGGTGCCCAACCCGATAAGTGCAGAGTCCTGTGCTGCGGTGCATCCCGCGCTATCAAATTCTCCATACTCTGCATCTAGCACCGCGAGATTCGCGCCCAGACGAAGGGATTCTGTCGCCTGCCACTGCATCTCAACTTCTACCCCTTGAATGTCTGATGTGGCGGCATTCGCCACAACAAAGCCGAGGCCAACAAAGGTGGACACCTGCTGGTCAATATACTCGCTCGAGAAAACCGCCCAGTTGATGGTCATTGCGCCATCCATCAGGGTGTGTTTTCCACCGATCTCAATCGACTCCGCCGTCTCATCGTCATACTCAAAACCGGCGGCAGGTGTGGTGCGAAGAACAGCGCCATCAGCGGCTATTACGGGGTTCTGATCGTCCACGGAGTTAAATCCACCGCTCTTGAATCCCTCAGAGTAACTGACATAAAACAGACTGGTGTCCGACATCTCCCACTGTAAATTTACTGCGGGCATTAACTGATCCGTGCTGCGATCCTCATCAAAGTCATGAGCCCAAACGCCAAAGCTTATCGCATTGATGGCAGCATTGTAGGGGTTGGGATTGGGGGTCGCCAATCCAGTAGTATCCTGCACTAGACTGGCTTCCGCGTGCGCCTTTTTATCTTCTTCGGTGTAGCGTAAGCCTGCGGTTAGGCTAAGGGTATCACTAATCTCATAGGTACCTTGAAAAAACACAGCCCATGCATCTGTATCCTGCTTCCAGTTAGACACTCGACCCGACTGATCGAATGATGTCGCCCCATTTATGCAAAAAGCTGGCCCAACTGAGGCCCGTGGCAAATTCAAGAACGAGCTACAGCCTGCAATCGCGGCCATCAGGCCTGGATTGCCCAATGTACCGTCAACCACAACAGTTCTGTCAATCTCCTGCGTTTGCTCTTGCCAATAGGCACCAGTGACCCAAGAAAAGGAGCCATCGCTCGGCGAGGTCAAGCGGATTTCTTGACTCGTCTGGTCATACTCAGAAATATCGCTTCGGCCGATGAATCGCACAGGCAAAAAGTCAGCATCGATGCCATCTTCATACTCGTAGCCGGAAACACCGGTTACAGAGCTCAAGGTGTAACCATTATCAAGTTGTACTTCAATATTAAGCGAGGTGCCGTCTGTTTGAGTATCTGTACCCTCGGGCTTTTCCATTATGCGGCTTAGATCACTGCCAAGGCTTTGCGCCAGCGCAAGTCCACCGAGACTAATAGAATCACGGTAGCCGTCGGTGTGGCTGTTTCCTCCCGCGACCACTGATGCGCCATAACTGGGGAACATGATACCCATAACGGCGTACATCAATCCATTTGAGGCTGCAATATTAGCCTCTGGCTGAAAACGATTGAGTGCGGCAGTAGATCCACGACGAACAAAATCGCTTTCGCCGTGCTTGAACTTTATTTTAGTGCTCTCGGTTGGCTCCCACGCGGCTGAAATCCGCCAAATCTGCTCATCGGTGGATGGCATGCTTGGCGTACCCGATGCAGCGTAGCCATTGACCATATAACCGTCATCACTTCGCTCTCGAATCGCTAGTCGGACCGCTAGGGCATCGGTTATGGGCATGTTAATCACGCCCTCAAAAATTTTGCCGTCATTGCTTTCACTACTCGCGCTCAGTCTGCCGCTCATTTTATCGCCAACAACAGCTGATGCCGAGGTGACATTAATCGCCCCCGCCAGCGTATTCTTACCGAAAAGAATACCCTGTGGACCGCGAAGTACTTCAACCTGCGCTAAATCAAAAAGACCCGAGCGTACATGACGGCTCTTTCCATAGTGAATGCCATCTACATAGACACCAACAGACTGCTCAAATGATTGGTTAGAGCCAACACCGATGCCACGCATCGAAATGATACTGTTAACGGCATTTTCGGTAATATCGAGATTCGGCACATAGGCTCCCAGGTCCTCCAAGGTCTGCATGCTGGCCTGCTGAATTTTATCTCCAGAAATAGCCGTCATAGAAATAGGCACATCTTGTAAACTCTCGGCCCGCTTTTGAGCCGTGACTATGATTTCTTCTAGCTGAGTTGCTGCGAATGATTGGCTGGGAAAAGATAAGATTGATAATGCTGCGGTGATCGCGATAAAAATACGGAAAGATACGGTCATGATTACGTCCCCTTATTATTTTATTTATCCATGGCGGCAATCCTTTGCAAATTGATTTTCTTATAGTTGTTAGAAAGCATATAACTGACAATCATTTAGATAGTTATCAAAGTACCTTAAAGCTTTATGGACTTCCGTATAAATTGCTCTGATATTTAGTTTATCGATAGATCTTCGACAATTTTTCTATCCATATTTGATTAATTAACGCAGCTTTTATTAAAAGGATTAGTTATTGATCTAACCATGGATATTAATAGGCGTATTTGATGAGCTGGATGCCACGTCTCTTGAGAACCGCTCAGATCTCGGTTTAAGCCTATTTCTGTCTTTAGTAGGTTCGGGATAATAGGTAAGTACAGGTGCTAAAAGCTGCACGATCATCGAAGAAGCGAGGCAAATACCGCTAACTTAACTGGCAGTAACGTTAAAACCCGTGGGGCATAAGGTTTACCGAAGCTTGGACAGCGTGTCCGATTATAGATCGTCAGTTTGCGCTAACAGCATGGGAAACAATAATCCGGCACAAAAGCCTATGCCCGCGCCCAAAACGCCGGCATCAGTTGCCACTGCGGATACAATGCCCCCAGATAATCCGGAGTAGGCCCCCGCGCTATCAAACCGGGCTCGAATCTATCGCCTTTATCAGAATATAGTTGCGCCCCAAGCAGGGACACCGGAGCAGTAGTGGTGCTGTCGAATACTGGTCTATTGAGAAGGTCTCAGCCAATTAGCCCAGTGAGATCGCCGGCCGATGTACCGGTCAAAACAGCCGACATGCAAGGTTTTAATGACGCCTTACGCCTGCCACTCAAATATTGATTGTTTTTTTATTGGTCACGAATGCAACGATATCTGTTGTCGAGTCGAGCGCGATGGCTCTTCTAAGTGATTGATCTTCCGCTTCTATTGGCCGAAGATAAGGTTCGCTTAGCACTGTGTGAGGCCGCTTTTGGGCCAATATTCCAAGGCATTAAATAAAAATTTGGTTTTTTGTGTAGCTAAGCTGCACGAATTTCATTGTGATAATTTCGGCATTTGTTTGCAGAGTTTAATTCACTTCAAAATCAATCGCCAACCGTCTTAAAGTCAAAATACTAGATACACTCACTACTTTATAATCTCAAACTACGATTGTAGGTGTGCTAGATTCTCGTTAAGCTATTTCTAGTCGCGCGGGGCTATGTTCTATGTCTAGGTTATGAACAATAGCCAATAGGTGCCTTGACGGCACTTATTGGCTATCTTGCACGCAACTTTACTAGCTGATGCGCTGCCGATTAGCCATAACGTCGGCTCTGTTCTTCATTATATCAGCACGCCGAGCCGAGATAGTTGCTTTGTTTGCAACGAGCGCATCAGCGTTTTCAATAGACGAAGACATAATCGATTCAATGCGGTCGCTATTTGCTGCGGCATTGGCTTCTATGTCGGACATGCCTGCTGCATTTTTCGCTACCATAGCCGCATTGCTTTCGGGCGTGGCACTTCCTGGTCGCAGATCTCCGTCAAGCAAACTCGCATTTGCAGCAATCTGTGCAGCATTAAAATCAACAATGGCAGCGTTTGCATCCATGATGCCAGTGTTGATTTCGATAAGTCTTGCATTGATTGCTGCAAGCTCTTCACTGACATCTAATACCGCTGAGTTCATTGACGAGCGGTGGTTTAAAAACGCAAGCGATGCAGAGTTGAGTGACGCGTTTATGCAGTTCTCTTCAACATCAGATTGTGAGTCGTGGTTCTCTAGGATCGCCGTTCTGTTTGCGAAAAGCTCGTCTGTATTGGCATTTGCCAACTGACGATTGCCCATAAATGCTGCAGCATAATTACTCAGTATCATAAGTCGGTTTTCTTCAATCATTGAACGAGATTGATAAATTGAAGCTTTGTTGTTCATGACCGCAGTATCGATAGCTAAGATTCTCTCGCGGTTGACCGCTATGGCTTTTTTATTGTCGTCTGATTGGCTCATTTAATTCTTCCTCGAAAAGTGTTTTGATTATGGTTTTTTGGAGACACGGCTTGCCCTAATTGGTATTTTTTTGGGGTGGGGCATTGCCGATCCCAGAATGGATACTCATTTATATTTTTGACGATCCATGCTATGACTATAGCACTAAAACCATATATGTAAAGACGGGAGGTATTTGCCTTAAAGATTAAGGTTACTTTCAGACTTTTGTAGTGGCTGTGATGAGCGAAACTGAGTAAGTTTTTTAGAAGAGAAAGATAGCCCGGATACACTCTAAACCCTACGCTAAATGAAATAGATTTTCTTTGCGGGTTGAGTGCCAGCTTTCTTAACCTTTGGTTTTTCCCGCTTAGATGTTACAGCTTTCTTAGATACTCATTCTCGCCATAGAACGCGTTCCTTTGTTACTCTCTACTCTAATTGCTCTTTTTTCTTTTTTGGTACATTTTTAAATAGGGCGTGGAACAATTACCCACAAAGAGCGCGACATTGATGCCATTGTTTGTTGCCAATGGTCTGGACACTCCCATCATATTCCTGATAGTTAATATTAAAAGTGCCATGCGTTAGTGTTAAGTGGTTAATTCATCCAGATAGGGTTGTGTATATTGGTAAAACTTCCAAAACAAATTACTACATCTATACACTGGTAGCTAAAAGCAAACTAACGCTTTTAGCGGCGTCTTAGAGCGTCAATTGGGTAGGCTTAAACAAACTATACAGTGGAGGGTCCTAGCACTACACCACGCGCCTAAATCGTGGGGTTTGAAAAACATACCGTAATTACTACAAAATAATAATGCTCAGGATAGGTTGCCGGGTTCCAAAGGATTAAGGGTGCTTATTTTGGCATGAGTCATATTTGATATGGTGACCTT
>JAPKEA010000134.1 GCA_028822275.1 Planktomarina sp.
GATTATAGTGGTTTGGGGCAAGGACCAGTTGATGGGGCAAATAGTCATAATTGATGACCTCCTTCTGTTTCAAACGAAATCAACGATGATGGTTACGGATGCTGAGGGTAATTTTCTTTGGGATACGCCCGCCACTGAATATGGAAGCCCAAAGCATCGGGTATTTTTTGGTGGTTTTAACGTCTACCATACTAATAAGGCTAAGAAGTTTTTTAATTCTTTCCACTTGAATTTTTACTTCCCAATGAAGTGGATTTTCTTGCGGATGTTCCTAAATTCGGATGTGAAGGTATAATGTCCAGGTTGGGAATGACAGGAGTATATAATGACAAAATTTGATACAATATGGATGCAAGCGGAGGAAGCGAAGCGTAAGTACGTGTCAGAAAATGGCCTCTATTCTGAGGCTGAAGAGCATGCAAGCTGTGGCGTCGGTCTTGTGGTATCAATTGATGGAAAAGCAAGTCGTGGTGTTGTTCAGGCGGGAATTACAGCTCTCAAAGCAGTCTGGCATCGTGGTGCCGTAGATGCGGATGGTAAAACAGGTGATGGTGCCGGGATTCATGTTCAAATCCCTGTACCGTTTTTTTATGACCAGATTGAACGCACAGGCCACACACCGCGCATGGATGAATTAATGGCTGTAGGCCAAGTGTTCCTGCCGCGCACTGATTTTGGTGCCCAAGAAACATGTCGAACAATTGTTGAAACTGAAGTCTTACGGATGGGCTACTACATTTATGGTTGGCGTCATGTACCAGTTAACGTGGGCTGCTTGGGCGATAAAGCCAATGCGACACGTCCAGAGATCGAACAAATTTTGATTTCCAATTCCAAAGGCGTGAATGAAGAAACCTTTGAGCGTGAACTCTACGTCATCCGTCGCCGGATTGAAAAAGCAGCTTCAGCTGCTGGCATTAATGGTGTTTATCTTGCAAGCCTGTCATGTCGCTCAATCATTTATAAAGGCATGTTCTTAGCTGAGGATATTGCTGATTTCTTCCCAGACTTGAAAGACACTCGTTTCGAGTCCGCGTTTGCTTTGTATCACCAGCGCTACTCCACAAACACTTTTCCGCAATGGTGGCTGGCGCAGCCCTTCCGCATGTTGGCGCATAATGGCGAAATTAATACGCTCAAAGGCAATATAAATTGGATGAAAAGTCATGAAATACGGATGTCTTCGGATGCATTTGGGGATATGGCTGAAGATATAAAACCTGTGATCGCAAGTGGATCATCTGATTCTGCTGCATTAGATTCTGTGTTCGAGATGTTGGTGCGTGCTGGGCGTTCAGCGCCGATGGCGAAGACTATGCTGGTCCCTGAAAGCTGGTCAAAACAGGCCGTTGATTTACCAAAATCCTGGATTGATATGTACTCTTACTGCAACTCTGTAATGGAGCCTTGGGATGGACCAGCGGCTCTGGCCATGACTGATGGTCGTTGGATTTGTGCGGGCCTTGACCGGAATGGATTGCGTCCGATGCGCTACGTGGTGACGGGCGAGGGCTTACTTATTGCCGGATCTGAGGCGGGAATGGTACATGTGGACGAGGCAAATATTAAGGAAAAGGGTGCGCTTGGCCCGGGTCAGATGCTTGCGGTGGATATGGAAGAAGGCCGTCTTTATCACGATACCGAAATGAAAGACAAATTGGCTGCAAGCCAAGATTTTGGTGCTTGGGTTGGCAAGATCAATGAACTCGATGAAGACCTTGCTAAGGCCGTTGAGATACCCATTTTTAAAGATGCAGAATTGCGCCGACGTCAAATTGCAGCAGGCTACACTCTAGAAGAGCTAGAGCAAATTTTGGCTCCAATGGCGGAAGATGGTAAGGAGATACTGGCTTCAATGGGTGATGACACGCCCTCAGCTGTTCTAAGTGAAAAATACCGTCCACTGTCGCATTTTTTCCGACAAAATTTTAGTCAAGTAACTAATCCCCCAATTGATAGTTTGCGTGAATTCCGTGTGATGAGTTTGAAAACTAGATTTGGCAATCTCAAGAACGTGCTGGACGAAAGCAGCGCTCAAACAGAAATTTTGGTCTTAGACTCGCCTTTTGTAGGCAATGCTCAGTTTGCACGGTTACTAAAAAACTTTAATGCGCCAATGGTTGAGATTAATTGTACTTTTCCAAGTGATCGTGCGGTGGGTTCTTTGCAAGCAGCGCTTGGCAGGGTGCGTTCAGAAGCCGAAGATGCAGTGCGTTCTGGAGCTGGACATTTAGTTTTGACCGATCACCATAGCAGGCATGATAGTGTTGCGATGCCGATGATCTTGGCGACCAGTGCCGTGCATTCGTGGTTGACCCGCCAAGGCCTGCGAACCTTCACTTCAATTAATGTGCGTTCTGCAGAATGCATTGATCCACATTACTTTGCAGTCCTAATAGGTTGTGGAGCTACCGTTGTGAATGCTTATCTAGCTGAAGATAGCCTTGCAGATCGCATAGGTCGTGGATTGCTAGATTGCTCTTTGAACGAAGCTGTTTCAAGGTACCGCAGTGCTTTTGACCAAGGCTTGCTCAAGATCATGGCCAAAATGGGTATCTCGGTTATTTCCTCATACCGTGGTGGCTTGAATTTTGAGGCTGTGGGTCTATCCCGAGCGATGTGTGCCGAGTACTTTCCGGGAATGACATCGCGTATTTCTGGTATTGGTGTAGTTGGTATCCAGCATAAAGCTGAGGAAGTACACGCATCGGGCTACGTGAACTCCAAAGACGTTTTACCTGTTGGAGGATTTTATAAGGCACGCCGCTCAGGAGAAAAACACGCTTGGGAAGCGCAAACAATGCACCTTTTGCAAGCAGCTTGCAATCAGGGCAGTTTTGAAATGTGGAAGAACTATTCAGCAAAATTGCAAGCAAACCCGCCTATACACTTGCGTGACTTGTTAGCAATCAAGCCTATAAGCGTCGCAATTAATGTTGATGAAGTGGAAAGTATTACGGCAATCCGCAAGCGTTTTGTGACTCCGGGCATGTCTCTTGGTGCGCTCAGCCCTGAAGCTCATAAAACTCTCAACGTAGCTATGAATCGTATAGGTGCTAAATCTGATAGTGGTGAAGGTGGCGAAGACCCCGCGCATTTCACGCCTGAAGCAAATGGTGATAATCCGTCTGCAAAAATAAAACAGGTGGCCTCGGGCCGCTTTGGTGTGACGGCTGAGTATCTCAATCATTGTGAAGAGCTTGAAATTAAGGTGGCTCAAGGGGCAAAGCCTGGTGAGGGAGGGCAGTTGCCTGGGATGAAGGTGACCGACCTTATCGCGCGTCTTCGTCATTCGACCAAAGGCGTGACGCTGATTAGCCCGCCTCCTCACCATGATATTTACTCTATCGAGGACCTGGCACAGCTGATTTATGATCTCAAACAGATTAATCCACGCTGTAAAGTGACTGTTAAACTTGTTGCAGCCTCTGGTGTTGGTACAATTGCTGCGGGTGTTGCAAAGGCTGGCGCTGACGTGATTTTGATTTCTGGTCACAATGGTGGCACTGGTGCATCGCCAGCGACGTCAATCAAATTTGCGGGCCTACCGTGGGAGATGGGATTAACTGAGGCGCATCAGGTTCTCGCTATGAACAACCTGCGTGAGCGCGTCACACTGCGTACAGATGGTGGTTTGCGTACTGGTCGCGATATCGTAATGGCGGCTATGCTGGGCGCTGAGGAATATGGTATTGGCACCGCTGCGTTGATCGCAATGGGTTGTATAATGGTCCGCCAGTGCCAGTCAAACACCTGCCCAGTAGGCGTTTGTACTCAAGACGAAGACCTCCGCGAGAAGTTCACAGGCTCAGCCGATAAAGTGGTAAACTTGATTACATTTTACGCGCAAGAGGTGCGGGAAATTTTGGCAAGTATTGGCGCACGTTCGCTTGAAGAAGTTATTGGTCGTGCAGACTTGTTGAGCCAGGTTTCGCGTGGTTCTGCTCATTTGGATGATTTGGACCTTAATCCATTGTTGATCACAGTTGATGGCGCAGAACAGATTAAGTATGATCGTCATAAGTTGCGAAACCCTGTGCCTGACACTTTAGACACACAAATCGTGGCGGATGCAGCGAGGTTTCTACAGGACGGTGAAAAGATGCAGCTGCAATATGCGGTTCAAAATACTTTGCGTTCAATTGGAACACGTACATCTAGCCATATTGTTACAAAATTTGGCATGAAAAACAATCTGCAAGCAGATCATTTGACGGTAAAGTTGCAAGGCTCTGCTGGTCAAGCGTTGGGTGCCTTTGCTGCTCCAGGTTTGAAACTGGTGGTTTCGGGTGAAGCTAATGATTATGTTGGTAAGGGCCTATCGGGTGGTACGATCGTTGTTAGGCCGGCACAGATAAGCCCGCTAGTTTGGTCTGAAAATACGATTATCGGTAACACTGTTCTATACGGTGCGACTGATGGCTACCTGTTTGCTGCTGGCCGCGCGGGTGAGCGTTTTGGTGTACGGAATTCTGGTGCAAAAGCTGTTATCGAAGGGTGTGGATCAAACGGGTGCGAATATATGACTGGTGGTATTGCAGTTATTCTTGGGCCGATTGGCGCTAACTTTGGCGCAGGTATGACTGGTGGAATGGCTTATCTTTATGATCCAGATCTAAGTACTAAGTATATGACGAACATGGAAACATTGGTAACGTGTTTGGTTACAGTTCCGCATTGGAAGCAAGAACTAAAAGCTTTGATTACTCAGCACGCTGAGGAAACAGGTTCGCTCAAAGCGTCAGACATTCTCCAGCATTGGGACCGGGAGTGTGCGAACTTTGTTCAAATTTGCCCGAAAGAAATGCTTGTGCATTTGCCTGCACCTTTGAGTTTGAATATCGAAAGTGCTATTCCAGCTGAGTGATTTGCAACGAAGAATTTTCTAAATGTTAGCTGGGCGAAAGTTGACGACACCCTAAAGTTATGGTGTGGCTAATGAATGGCAGATGACAGTGAAATAAACCCTCATCCTAAACACTCAATGGATCATTGGGCATGGGTACATCCTTTGAGACGTTGGACAGTTAGAGGCATTGTTGCATCGGTGGTCTTCTTTGGGCTGTGGGGGGTAAGCTATCGGTGGATAAATCCACCAATCACGCTGTATATGCTGCAAGAAAACTGGCGTTTAGGGGATGTATACCAAGAATGGGTGGATATTGAAGATGTCTCACCTGTTATGGTTCGAACACTGGTTGCGGCGGAGGACGCTAATTTTTGTCTGCATTGGGGAATAGATAGTACGGCGATCCGGCGCGCTTTCCAAGAAGGTTCTATCAGGGGTGGATCTACTATCAGCCAACAAACTGTAAAAAACGCCTTCCTCTGGCAGGGTCGTAGTTGGATCCGGAAATCCATTGAGGCAGTCATGACACCTTATGCTGAGGTAATATGGAGCAAAAGCCGGATGTTAGAAATATATTTAAATGTTGCTGAATTTGATACGGGGGTTTTTGGCATACAAGCGGCAGCACAACATCATTACGGTATTGATGCGGTGCAACTGAATAGAGTGCAAGCTGGACGATTGGCAGTTGTATTACCAGACCCCAAAGGGCGTAGTGCCGTTAAGCCGTCAGCAAAACTAAGGAAACGCGCCGCATCTGTGATTGCAGGAGCAGATATGATAAGGCGTGATGGAAGATCCTCATGTTTTGAGGGTTGATTCTGGCTCACTAGGCCGCGTACGAAGATGTAAAGTTGCTATAGAATGAAAGTCCAATGAATATCCTTTACCATGCCCCCCTGTCTCCATTCTGTCGAAAAGTGCGTTTGAGCCTTGCGGAGAAAAAGATTGAGATACAGCTGGTGGAGGAGCGCTATTGGGAAAAAGATCCTGATTTTTTGCTTCGTAACCCAGCTGGTAAAGTTCCAATCCTTAAGATTGATGGCAAAACACTTTCTGAATCTTCTGCGATCTGTGAGTATTTAGAACAAAGATATCCTGAGCCTGCTTTATTACCAAAAAATGTGGATGCACAATTTGAAGTCCGGCGTTTGGTGGCGTGGTTTGATGATAAATTCCATAATGAGGTTACGTCCAAATTGCTGTATGAACGGGTAAACCGCAAAATTCATGGAACGGGTTATCCTGTATCTGCACACGTAAAGGCAGGAGCAAAGGCTATCAAATATCATTTAGATTATCTTGCATGGTTGCTCGATAATCGCCGGTGGCTTGCAGGGAATAGTATGACGCTTGCAGATTTTGCAGCGGCTGCGCATCTCTCTTCGCTAGATTATATCAGTGATGTGGATTGGAACCGGTCCATGGCTGTCAAAAATTGGTACGCAACGATGAAATCACGTCCGGCATTCCGATCTTTGCTTGCAGATAATGTCCCGGGTTTCCCGCAGCCAGAGCATTATAGTAATCTTGACTTCTGATCTGAAATCTCAACTTTTGGCGCAAGCTGTTTTTGAGGGGTTTAGTAACGCACGCATCACTACACCTACGTCGATTCCACAGATGCCGGATAATCTTGATGGTTTTATTCAGGCTGGATATCATGGACAAATGAGGTGGCTGGAGGATCGCAAAGAGTGGCGTGGTGATCCCTCGAAACTCTGGCCAGATGCGCGGTCAGTGATCATGTTAGCTGAAAGCTATGGGCCGCAAAGCGATCCAATGGCGACTTTGGAAGATCCTGATTTAGCAACGATCAGTGTCTATGCTCGGGGGAAAGATTATCATGATATTGTCAAAAAACGCCTGAAGCGATTAGCCCGCTGGCTGGTAGCCAACGGTGGCGGTGAAGTTAAAGTTTTTGTAGATACGGCTCCAATCGCTGAAAAACCTTTAGCGCAAGCGGCGGGTCTAGGCTGGCAGGGCAAGCATACCAATGTTGTGAGCCGTGCAACTGGTAACTGGATGTTTCTGGGCTCAATTTTTACGACTTTAGAGATGGAACCGGATTCACCAGAAATAGACCACTGTGGAAATTGCAGTCGATGTCTCGATATCTGCCCAACAAAAGCTTTCGTTGCTCCATATAAAATGGATGCTCGTCGGTGTATTTCATATCTCACAATCGAGCATAAAGGCCCTGTT
>JAPKEA010000135.1 GCA_028822275.1 Planktomarina sp.
GCCAAGTTGTTGGCAATGACTTGCATTTTAAACTGCTGAGCATTCAAACCAGTTTTGGCGACGTGCATTGCGGCTGTTGACATTTTTCCGACCTTTCAACTTACTTACACAGTAAGAGTGCAAAGATCGTGCCAAAGGTGCGCTAGGTTGGCAAACCCATTAACTTTGTGCCAGCTTTGTCAATTTCTTCAGCCTGTTTTATCAATTTAACGTTGATTTCAAACTGTCGCTGCATGTCTATGTTGAATACCATTTCCTCAATAGCATTAACGTTTGAGCCCTCCAGCACTCCTTGGGAAAACAATCCCGATTGGTCTGGGTCAGGTACAGAGCCATCCAGTTTTCGAATTTTTCCATCTAAACTTTTGGTTAAGTCTTCCGCCCGCGCAGCCGTCGATCCTAAAAATCCTATGCTGGTGAAGTCACCCGACAATGAGCCCGGCTCGCGCACTAATACTTCGCCGTTATCACTAAATTTAATTGCCGAAAATGGTGGTAAAATTATGGGCTGGAGACCATCAGATAAAACAGTATTCCCGACCCCATCGACTAGCTGATTTTCAGTATTGACACCAAAATCACCCCGCCGAGATAGTGCAATGTCACCATTTTTAGGCTGCACAAACAAGTAGGACCCGTTTAGCAACGCCACGTCAGTGGGGACCCCAGTATTCTCAAGCTGGCCTATTTCATCAGAAAAAATTCGGCCACCAGTTTCTAGGGGGAATATTCTTGCCGTAGCCTGGTTCAGTGAAGATAGAAAGCCCGCGCTACCCTCATTTGGTAGGTCTCTTCGAAAGCCCGGGACATTTGCGTTGGCCAAGTTATTGGCCAAATCAAATTTTAGATCTTTCAAGCCAGTAATAGAACTGAGAGCAGTTTGGACCATTCTATCCATGATGCAGTACCTTCATTTATAATCTTATGGCAATAATAGTTTGCGTCATGCTAGTCGTAGTTTCCATCGCCTTTGCTGCCGCTTGGTAGTTCCGCTGTGCCGTTATCAAGTTCACCAATTCTTCAGTGATATCCACATTTGAACGTTCCAGAGAACCCGATAAAATATTACCAAAGCCATCTTCCGAAGCCTCACCAAGTTCTGGGCCCCCACTCGCCGCCGTAGACGTAAACGTCGAGTTACCAATCTGCTTGAGGCCACTATTATTGCTAAAGTTAGCAATAATAATTTTGCCAAGCGTTACGTTAGAGCCATTTGAGTAACCCGCGTTTACGTTGCCATAATTATCAATTTCAAGGTTGGTTAATCTGCCAGAGGCAAAACCATCTTGGGATACGTCGGTCGCCGCAAATGGCTGAGCAAATTGAGTAGACTTTGAAAAATCAACAGTTAGCGCAGCATTGGGTAGGCCGTCATAGGTAACTTGTGTAATTGGACTGGTTAGCGTGCCAGCCTTATTAAATGTGAGCTCACCGTCGTCTAAATAGAGAGGATAAAAATCCTCCACAATGTTGTCCGCAAATTCTGAAAAATCAGCGGTAATTACTCCAGTTGGAGATACGTAGAGCGGCCTTCCCAGCGCATCAGTCGCCTGGACAGGGGTCTTTACTAGAGCTGTCTCACCGATACCCAAGGGAATATCTTTAAGCCCAAAACGTTGAGCACCGTCAACTTTAAATGTTGATTTATCGCCGGTAGAGCCAGTCTTGAAAGTTAAATTATTGCCCGCAGTGTTATAGGCTACGTCGACGCCACCAATTGGCATACCTGTGCTTGGGTGCTGCATATTATTAATACGGCCCTCCAGCGCTAGCGCTAGGGTCGTCCCAGTGTAATTACCCTCAGGAACCTTAATAAATGCACTGACGCCATCCACCACTACATTGAAGCTATTCTCGCCACCTAATGCAGTAATCGAGAAGGCTAGGCTCATATCAATTAAGCCTTCGATTCCAGTTGCCACAGCCGGTTTTGACACAAGCCCAGTTGCAGCCGTGAAGCCAACTATTCCCTCGCGGGGGAACCCTAGAATTTGATTTTGTCCATCACCAATTTTATTAAATGCGTAAGTGGCATCGTCAACAGGATCTCGTCCGCCCAGATTAGTAAGCTGGTAGCGACCAATGCTGACTGTGGAGGCCGCCTGATTTGTTGCTACGCCGAGCGCAGTGTTCGCGGCCAGGGTTTCGCCCGTCGTACCACTACTAATGCTGAAGAGATTGTTAACAGTATCAAAATCAACATCCATGCCGTAGCGCTTATTGGTGACTTGAATATCTGCCCCATCATTTAGAAACGCATTTCCAAGCGACTTGTCGTCTGTCGCTAGACTAATATCTTTATTTGAACCGAATGATGGAATACCCAAGCCGTTCGTACCACTGTCCAACTTTTGGCTGTAAACTGTGAATGAATTTTTCCCAATACCAGTTCCCAAGCCAAGTGCTGAATTCGTCGCATCAAAAGTCAGACGCTGCTCTTTCTCATCATATCCAATTTTTACTGTGGGATTACGTTCGTCCACCCAGTTAGTCGATAATGCCTCAGTAGTGAGACCGAGTGTCGACCGATTAAGGCCAGATGCAAGAGTTGCAGTACTAAAACTCAGGCCTTTATTTCCAGTAGTATTAGACGTTGTCGAGTGGGCGGCAACCCGTTTAGCTGAGTTTTGAACCTCCTGGACTACGATCTTCCCGGAGTAGAAAGCCTCACTGACCCCTGCCACTAGACCCTCAGTACCCTCAAAATATGCTACAATATGGTCAGATGGCTTAGCTAGGACTGTTATAGGCATTTCATTAGCGCCCAGTACGGGAAGTGCTGTGGCCGTACCCATGTCGAAGGTTAAAGATACCCGGTAATTATTAGCAATATTTGGATCTTGTACAACACTGGCGACCGCAATGTCTTTTGTGCCAAAGAACGTAGTTAGCGCAGTATCCACTTTTGAAGCGTCGCCACCATTAAATTGCATAAATCGGACCGTTTCCGGTGTCGTAGAGAAATCAGCCTTTGGTACACTGATGAACGGCACCCCAGCGGTAACTCCGTAGCGACCACTGGTTTGGTTCATGGTTGCGCTAAGATCATAGGCCTTAATAGCTGGCTTGCTATCTGTATTAGCGTAAGCCACGTGGCGGTTCTGTGCAGTGTTAGTATTAATACCCGCAGACACATTTGCGGCAGGATCTCCAACTGCTGTGATGCTTGCAATAGTCTTAAAATATTTCACACTAGTAGCGGTTCCTACGTTGGCTCCCGTAACACGTTCAGTTTGGCTGACGCCGTTTATGTCTGTTCCAACTACGTCAAACGATTTTGTACTGTCGTTGCCCGTGGATGTAATTGTCACCTGCCTGCCAGTTGTGTTAGTGATAGCGTTGCCAACATGTAAAGCACCGCCAATAACCAGCGCAGCGTCATTGCCAACCGCAGCAACTACTGAAATTCCGATTGGACTTGCAGTACCGGTACCCTCCTTGTGCACTACTTTAAGAATATCATTACCAGCTGGGATGGCAGTCATCGGTACACTTGCGCCGGCCACAAGTTTCTTAAATAGTCGCCCATCTACACCGAGTGCGGCAACATTAACTGCGTTGACCCCGGCAGGGGCTGCAGGCAATGCTCCCTGAACATAGGTGTTCATGGCTTCTGTCATTTTAACCTGTGCATGAACCAGGAAGTCATTCATTTCCAAGCCAGCTATCGCTTGATTTGCCGTAGCAACGATTGAAGGGCCGTGCAGGTCAATACTGATGGGGCCCGTCGTCAAACCCGACGAAAGACCGTCACCTGAAGTTGACTTCAAATCTATACTAAATTTGTTATCAACAGTAGGGGTTAGCTGAACTTTTTTGTTATCGCCCAAGGCTCCCCGCATTGCCACTTCAACTGCCTGAGCTAGCTGGGTCCCGTTGTATGTGCCAGGTGGGATATCGATTGAGACGGGGCCACTATTGTCAACATCAACCAATAAAAAGTCTTTACCCCAAAAGGTCCCAGCTACGGGGTTCTGTACACCCTGTAATGCCTGGTATTCCATAGTGGCCTTGAACTTCATCGGGTCGGTTACAATGGTAACAGTTTTCCCCGAACCTAGAAACGTCTCAATTCCTAGACCCTTCAAATTAGCCGGTGTGGAGTCAACAGCCACCCCCAGATCATCAGCCTTGTAGAGGGGAAAGCCTTTGCCTTCTAAGATATATGCTGGGTCCTGTGGTACCGTTGTCTGATTACCAAATTTATCAATGAAAAGTGGAGCCTCCTGAGGGTCAACGGCAGCTGTCAAAGTGGGAGTAATGGCTAGGCCATCCACGAATAGCTTGGTATCATATTTGTGTGTAGGGTCTTCGATTGTTGGACCCTTAGTTTTAATGTAAAAAACTGTCGCCGACTGGGGATTGCCCGCATTGTCAAAGATAGTAACTGCAGAGGTTGCAGAGTAAGTGTCCGAATTGTCGGCATCGAAAATAGTGGTCGCTGGGATCACAGGTTCATCAGCTGACAGGTTCACCCCCATTGCGATGCTCGTAGTCGCCTGCGGATCACCATACTGGGCGTCTAGCTTGAGCTTATTTGAGCCCGCCAGAGTCATGTTGGAAACGGTACCGTCATCGTCCACCGGATAACCGAGTAGAAACTGCCCGTTACTGTCTACTATGAAGCCGCTGTCATCTACGTTGAATGCACCATTTCGAGTGTAAACTGTTTGTGACGCATTACCACCAGCCTGCATTGCAAAGAAACCTTGCCCAGAAATAGCCATGTCCAGAGTATTCGAAGACGTCGCAATGTTACCCTGCGAAAACTGCTGAGTGATTGACTTTGTCATAGAACCAACACCAACCGTCTTAGCCTGCAGTGGAGTGGACCCAAAAATGTCACCAAATTCAGCTCGGCTCTTTTTAAAACCGTTCGACCCAACGTTTGCGATGTTATTCGACGTGGTCGAGATGTCAGTCTGCGCGCCTTTTAGGCCAGTAAGTGCTGTGTAAAACGACATTAAGTCACTCCTTATAGAAACTCAGTTCAAATCTTGTTAGCCTTCATAAGCAATTTTTGTGCCAACATTTTGCTAAATAATTTTTAAATGGAGACCCTGAACAGGGGCTCCAGTTACCTAAAGTTAACCGCGGTGCTTACGTCCATCTCACCAAAGTCTTCAACGTCAATTAGCACATTCTCTGATTCACCAGACCCAACCGAAGCAGAAAGCACCCGCGCATAAACAGACGGGTTCAGCTGCTGTGGACCCTCACCAAAGTTGATTGTTGCATCAATTTGGATCCGCTTGTTTGCAGCCTTGATTTCCTCTGGGATATCTTTCCATGTAAACCCCACCAAACCCGCTGCCTGTGGACCTAAATCCATAATATTAAGTTCTTCGCCAGAGTCGGCATCGCTAATTATAATTTTCGCCATGCTAGTCGCCTGCGGTAAATCAAGTACCCCATGAAGCTCCCCATTTTCATCAGCCCGTGAAATACTTCCGGGAACTAAAACAGAGTGCCCAAGGAGATTTGCAGCCGTCGCAATTCGCCCTTGGTCAAACTTATCTACAAGCTTTTCCAGCGAGGAGTTGACCTCCGTAATACCAGTCACCGTGGAAAACTGTGCCATTTGAGCAATGAAGTCGCCATTATCCATGGGCGCAAACGGGTCCTGGTTTTGGAGCTGAGTAGTCATCAACTTCAAAAAATCATTCTGGCCCAGACTATCTGAAGAGCCCTTCTTTACGTCCGTGTTTTGGTTTATTCCCAGTTTTTCATAAAGAGCACTCTGGGCTGCATCTATTGTAGTCATGATTTTCCTAACCTCACTTACCCATATTAATTGTACGCATCATCAGGCTACGCAAAGTTGTAACCATTTCCACGTTGTTCTCATATTGCCTGGACGCCTCAAGCATCTCGACTAATTCTTCATCTACGTTTACCGCTGCGGTATATATAAAGCCGTCTTTGTCAGCTTTGGGATGACCTGGCTGATAAGACTTTTCGGCGGGCCTATCGACTTCGACGATCGAATCTACATCGACCGAAGAGATACCTGTCTTCTGAATATCATCAGCGTAGACAGTCTTGAAAACAGCCTTCACGGCTTTGTATGCCTCTGCGTCTGACGACGCTACAGAGCGGGCGTTAGCCAGGTTACTAGCAACCGTGTTCAGCCGGACCATCTGCGCAGACATGCCGCGGGAGGCGATGTCAAAAATGTTTTTAATATCAGACAAACTATTCCCCCTTTATGGCAGACATTAAGCCACTAAATTTACGGTTTAAAAATTCTAACGAAGTTTGGTACCGCATTACGTTTTCAGAAAATTCCATTTGTTCCACATGAAGCTCGACTGTATTGCCGTCCTGAGACGGGTTTACCGACTGCCTAAATTGAGCTCCCTCATCTCCAGAACCACTGTAGAACTTAAAATGACGTTCATTGGATACAGATACTGGACCGACGTCCATTCGAGCCTGTAGCGCCTTATTAAAGTCGATATCTCTGGCTTTGAAATTAGGTGTCGCAGAGTTCACAATATTCGATGCAAGGATCTCATTTCGCTTAGAACGCAGATTTAAGGCGTCGGCGTGGGTCTGAATATGATTTGCTATCGATTTCATTTTGTGATCATCACTTTAATGTTTCGTTTGGTGTGAATGTTGCAAGGAGTGTGCCAAACACTAATGGAGAACCAAGATGGCGTTAGAAAAAGGAAAATTACTCTCACCAGTGATGGAAAAGGCGCGAAATGCAATTCTCGTTAAATATGCAGACGAGACCTTTGATCATGCCTTAAATGAGGTAAAATTTGAATTAAAAGCTGAAGACGATAACTCCAAGCGCCTAGCATTACTGGCAGCAAAAAGCTGGATTATCCGAAACAAGGTTCATGCAATGATTAATGAGCCGTTCGTGTATTCACTTAATGAGTTAGAAGGTACTAACATCTTCTTGGGGGATGACGAGGAGGATACCGGGACAGGCCTTGATGGACTTTTCGATGATGACGATGACGATGACGATAGCCATGAGGTAGAAGTATCAATAATGAAACCAA
>JAPKEA010000136.1 GCA_028822275.1 Planktomarina sp.
ACCGGCCTGTCACGCCGGGGGTCGCGGGTTCGAGTCCCGTCAACCGCGCCATTAATCTTAAAAATATTTTTAGTTAGTATGTAATCCTTTAAAGGAAGACTTGTGTAATATCAGCTATTCTTTAATATAAATTTGGTTCAAAATTCGCGCCCAGCTGCGGATACCTTTCTGGAAACTGCGCAGATCGTATTTCTCATTAGGGCTGTGAATAGCATCATTGTCACGCGCAAACCCGATTAGCATCGCATCCATACCTAGAATATTTTTGAAATGACCAGCAATTGGGATGGATCCGCCGCATCCAACAAAAGCAGAGGCTTCGGGCCACTCATCCGACAGTGCTACGCGAGCGTCCTCAAAAGAAGGGCTATCTATTCCCATTTCACAGCCCGCAGAGGCTCCATGACTTTTGAATTCAACACTGCAGTCGGCTGGTAGGAGTGATCGTACCATAGCGCGAAAGTTGCTTCTAATTTTATGGGGGTCTTGCTCACCAACTAGGCGAAAGGATATTTTTGCAGATGCTTGACTGGGCAGTACTGTTTTAAATCCTGCACCCGTATACCCGCCCCATATGCCGTTTACTTCGCAGGTTGGGCGTGACCAGATCATCTCCAACGCGGTGCGACCTTTTTCGCCAGCCAGTTCAGACAAGCCGACTTGACCTAGAAAGCCTGCGGAATCGAAATTTAAGCCATCCCATTGACCAGCCATTTCTGACGAAAGTTCAGGGACACCATCATAAAACTCTGGAATAGTGATGTGGCCAGCGTCATCATGCAAAGTGGAAATAATTTTTGCCAAGACCCGGGCCGGGTTGATTGCTGCGCCACCATACATTCCGGAGTGAAGGTCTTTAGAGGGACCCGTGATGGTCAATTCCTCTCCCAACATCCCACGTAAACGAGTGACAATTCCCGGGGTATCGTTCCCCAAAAGTCCAGTGTCACAAATAAGAGCAATATCTGCAGTCAGTTCAGCCGCATTTTCGGTCATAAATGGTACCAAAGATGGCGAGCCAGATTCTTCTTCACCTTCAAAAAATAAACTTATTCTTCCTGGCAAGCTACCATGGACAGCGTTCCAAGACCGGCAAGCTTCCACAAAAGTCATTAATTGGCCTTTGTCATCAGAAGCGCCGCGAGCACGGATTACTGGCCCCAAATCCCCTTGCTCTAACACTGGCTCAAATGGGGGGCTATCCCACAGGTCCAGAGGATCAACTGGCTGTACGTCATAATGGCCGTAAAACAGCACATGTGTGCCTGTTCCGCGGCCGTGTGCTATTACCATTGGGTTGCCGGTAGTGACACGTTTGCTTGCGGTAAAACCAATAGAGTTCAAGTCCTGCACCAGCCAATCTGCTGCCCTATCACACTCACTTTTAAACCTTGGGTCTGTCGAAACGCTTGGAATTCGCAAAAGATCGAACAGATGTGCTGTTGTGCTTTCGATGTTGGCATCAATGTGAGCCAAAACAGGATCAATTTTGGATTTTGACATAAAATCTCCGAGTTGTATGTCCTCCGAAGTTAGCGTTTATCGGCTCGAGGTCTAGTCTTGTGATTGAAAAGAATCAGTTTTAAGCATTTACTAGAGCAATAGACGCAAGCCTGTTTTGGGAAAAAATAACTAGAATAAACCTGAATTTCATCAGCTAAGCTTCCATATAGTAGCGTTTTTATGTATTGTGCTACTTTATTTTGTGACACTTTCTTGTTATAAGAGTTCTAAATTAACGGATGCTGATATTTATTTGATTGCTGGTTAACGAATAGGACAGGTTTATGATCCGTAGAAAATCATCACGTCGTGGAAATATAATAGAGCCATCAAAACAAAAGGGTTTTGATGACTTTAACATATCTCTTGGCGATATAATGCGCGGTGAGAGAGCCACACTTGGCAAATCTTTAATTGATGTTCAAGACGCTCTTAAAATTAAAGCAATTTATATTGCCGCTGTGGAAGAAACTAATCCATCGGTTTTTGACACACCTGGTTTTATTGCTGGATATGTCCGTTCTTACGCCAAGTATCTTGGTATGGACCCAGAAAATGCGTTTGACCTTTTTTGTAAAGAAAGTGGGTTTACGCCGGTCCATGGCATGTCAAATAAGTCTTTACCAAATAAGGTGAACTATGAAGAAAAGCTGCCGATTACCACTGTGAAATCTTCTAGTGGGTTTGGCGATTCCACTACGCCGTTTGCTCCACCAAGCGAGAGCTTTTTGAATGGATTAGATTTTCGAGCAATGTTCTCTTCGTTGGTGCTGCTGCTATTGTTGGGAGGTTTGGGCTATGGTGCTAAAACAGTTGTGCAAAAAATCCAACTCGTCCAATTGGTTCCCATTGAACAATCGCCTTTAATGCTGTCAGGTCTCGATCCTCTACGGCCGCGTACAGATTTAGATCTGACTTCAGGTCAAGCCAAAAATAATACTAATGAAATATACAGCCGATTATACCGACCACAGGCATTAAATACTCCAGTTTTGATCCCACGTGATAGCTCAATTTCAAGTTTAAATCCGGGAAATCAAGGACTTTTTCTTAAAAAAGGGACTTGGATGGAGAAAGAAACTTCCATAGCTATTGGTGTCAACAACAAGCCTGAAACAGGTTTGGTGTCAGAAAATAAATCCAAATCAACACCTAGGGTTCAGATTCTGGCGCCTATGCCCAACCGAGTTCAGCTTGTCGCAAAAAATGGCGTTTGGCTGCGCGTAAAAGATGCTAATGGGTCTATTATATACGAACAAGTCATGGACGCTCAAGATCCTTTTGATGTGCCCTTATTAGATAGACCTGCGCTAATTGAAAGAGCTGGAAACTCTGGTTCTTTATTCTTTTTAGTTAACGGACAACTTTACGGTCCAGCAGGAAACGGCACTCGCACTGTAAAAAATATTTATTTGTCACCTGAAAACCTAATTCAAACATATGATGTTTATAGCCCCGATAGACAGTCCGCTTTCTATAGTTTTTTGCGTGATCTTGAAGCTAGTACTACGATGCAATAGGGATAGCTGAATTCTCCCAATTGGAATTTTGACATGTCCACTAATCATATTCGCCCTTGGCGCAACATCCATCGCCGTAAAAGTAGGCAGATAATGGTTGGGTCCGTGCCCGTGGGTGGTGATGCACCAATAACAGTACAAACTATGACAAATACGCTTACAACCGATGTGAGTGGCACTATTAAACAGATTCAGGCATGTGCAGAGGCTGGGGTAGATATCGTCAGGGTTTCAGTGCCGGATGAGGCTTCCTCAAAGGCGCTTAAAGAGATTGTGCGAGAAAGCCCGGTACCCATAGTGGCCGACATTCATTTCCACTATAAACGCGGCATTGAAGCTGCAGAGGCTGGTGCTGCTTGCCTTCGAATCAACCCAGGAAATATTGGTAGTAAAGAGCGGGTGCGTGAGGTTATCAAAGCTGCTAAGGATAATAGCTGTTCGATGCGAATTGGCGTGAACGCTGGTTCACTTGAAAAGCATTTGCTTGATAAATATGGTGAACCGTGCCCCGATGCGATGGTTGAAAGTGGACTGGCGCATATAAAAATTCTGGAAGATAATGATTTCCTGAACTTCAAAATCAGTGTGAAGGCTAGTGATGTGTTTATGGCTGCAGCAGCTTATCAAGCACTTGCTGATGCCACGGATGCACCAATTCACCTTGGAGTTACCGAAGCTGGTGGGCTAATGTCTGGGACCATAAAGTCGGCGATTGGTCTCGGTAATTTGCTTTGGATGGGAATCGGTGACACCATTCGCGTCAGTCTTTCCGCCGATCCGGTGGAAGAGGTTAAGGTCGGCTATAATATTCTGAAATCATTAGGGCTTCGGCACCGAGGAGTGAATATTATTTCATGTCCGAGCTGCGCGCGTCAAGGTTTTGACGTGATCAAAACGGTAGAGGCGCTGGAAAGTCGTTTAGAGCATATTAAAACTCCTATTTCGTTGTCGATCATTGGCTGTGTGGTAAATGGCCCAGGCGAGGCATTGATGACTGATGTTGGCTTTACCGGCGGCGGTAATGGTTCAGGGATGGTTTATTTAGCTGGGCAGCAAAGCCATAAGCTTTCAAACGAGCACCTGGTGGATCATATTGTAGAGCAGGTAGAACAACGTGCTGCGTGGTTAGACGCAGAAGCGGCTCTATTGGCTAAAGGTTAAGGAACTTTAGTCGTATCTAAAATATCTTGGGCACGTTGCCAGGCGGGCGATCCGCGTGATAATAAAGACTCAGCTTTTGTTGCTTGTAGTGAGGCGTTTTTAAGGTCCCCTAAAAGGGCGTAACGCTCAGCAATTGCTAAAATCGATTGCCCCTTTTTTCCAGCACGCGCTAATGCTGTTCCTATATCATGTAAAACCCGAGCATCCCTGTTGTCTAATCGTCTGGCTTTCTTCAAAATCCTCAATGCTACTTTATTGTTAGTTTTAGTATTTGTAACAAGCAAAGAACGCCCATAGCCGCCTAGAATAAGTGCATTAGTGGGGGCTAATTCCGCAGCCGTTGCATAGGCTTTTATGGCTGCATCATATTGGCGGTTTTCCAACAATATTTGCCCTTGCAGCTCGTAATAGTAGGGATCTTTAGGATGCATCGCTATTAATTGATCCATTTTACTTTTGGCCACGGCACCCTTGCCGCTGCGGTGATTTGCAATTGCCTGGCGTAGTAAGCTGACCTCACTGTTGTTCTTTGCATTACTCAATGTCCATTTAGGTGCTCGCAAAAAACCTGATAGTTTAGCTTTGATGCGTTTAAACCGATAGATGTGTGCTTGGTTTTTGGGGAAAATGATGATCGTTGATGTATATGCATCAACGGTGCGAATACGGTCACGACTTAAAGGGTGGCTTCGGGTGTAGGGGTCCTGTCGTTCCTCGCTTAGAGTGATTTTTCCATTAAAAATCTGCAAAACTTCGGACATGGATGTTGGATTTATTTGTGCTAGGCTTAAATACTGCAAAGCAGATTGGTCGGCTGAAGATTCCTCCACTCGAGAGTGTGCAAGAAAAACCCGTTTTGCTGAGTTTGATGTGCCTAAAAGAATACCCGCTCCGGCCTTTTTTTCTCCGGCTGCTAAGGCTGCGGCCGCTAGCAATACTCCAAAGGCGGAGGATACTTTGGCCTGTTTTATATTAGCCATGCGTCGTGCTATATGACCATTAGCAATATGAGCAGCTTCATGGGCAATAACAGACTGGAGTTGTTCAGCACTTGTAAGTTTTAGAACAAGACCAGCATGAATGAAAATATAACTATAGTCGATCACGAAGGCATTTAAAGATAAATCATTTACAATTAGAATTTTAATATTGCTAGCCTCTAGGCCTGCTGCTCGCAAAACTGGGTTGGCCAATTCTTGCAACCCGTGCTCAATGTCTGGATCGCGTAACAGGCCAATACTTTGTGCAGAGGTTGCCTGAATTGTTATAATTATTACTACTAAAACTGTTTTTAAATGAGTAATTAACATTGACGTTCCTTTGAGTAGTGCGCACCAATAAACAAAAAAAGGGTTAAGTATGAATCTGTCGAAACGTAGCCAAGTTGACCCTTTCATTGTTATGGATGTGATGGAAGCTGCGCGTGCTGCGGAAGCGGAAGGTCGCCGAATAATACATTTAGAAGTCGGACAACCTAGCACAGCAGCACCGCAGAAAGCTCGCCTGGCCGTCAGGGAAGCTTTAGATGTCAATCCGTTAGGTTATACTGTTGCCCTTGGCCTCCCTGCGTTAAGGGAAGGAATCGCTCAGCTTTACATGAGCTGGTATGGAGTAGATCTAGATCCAGGCCGGGTTATCATTACATCTGGTTCATCGGCAGGTTTTTTACTGGCATTTACCGCATTATTTGATACTGATGCAAAAGTTGGGGTGGCCGCTCCAGGTTATCCGTCCTACAGGCAAATTCTTAAGGCGCTTTCACTGAAGCCTATTGATATCCCAACCCATTCCAAAAGAGGCCACCAGCTTCGGCCGCAGGATGTAGCGATGCATAGCTTGGATGGTTTGCTAGTGGCTTCGCCAGCAAACCCTACTGGCACAATGCTTGATAAACTGGCCCTTAAAGCTCTTGCCGATTATGCGAAGCAATCGGGTATTAGTTTTATCTCAGATGAGATTTATCATGGAATAGAGTACGAAAAAAAAGCTGTGACAGCTTTAGAAGTTACAAATAATGCGTACGTAATCAATTCATTTTCTAAGTTCTTTTCGATGACAGGTTGGCGAATTGGATGGTTAGTTGTCCCAGAGGATCATGTGCGTAGCGTGGAACGCTTAGCGCAGAATATGTTCATTTGCCCTCCACACGTTAGCCAAATTGCAGCTCTAGCTGCTTTGGAATGTAGGGTGGAAATGGCTATAAATCTGAAGGTTTACGCTGAAAACCGACGTTTAATGTTGGAAGGCTTGCCGCAGGCAGGGTTCACAAATATCGCACCACCTGACGGCGCGTTTTACATCTATGCGGATATTTCTGAATTTAATGTAGACAGCCGAGTTTTTGCAGCGCAGGTTTTGGCCAAAGTAGGCGTGGCAATAACGCCAGGTTTAGATTTTGATCCGTTGCGCGGTGGAGTAACAATTAGGTTTTCTTATGCGCAATCCACACATGAAATTACCGAAGGACTCCGCCGTTTAAGGGCTTTTATGCAAACTCATTATCTTTAGAGTGTAGACTATTATGGTAACTTGAACAGTCATGCAGGCACTGGATCTGACTACTGTTCAATATCTAAGCTAGGACTTTTGACCTTAGACTGCGTACGTCATATAGAAGCTAAAATTGGGGAGCTAATTTACCTATGCGGATTGTGAGTACTCTCAAAGAAACTTTGACGCAACTGCCCTTAAAGTTATTTGCGTTGGTCATGCGCATATTTGGGGCTTTTTTTTCCATCATTACTATGATGGCAGTGTTTATCGCTCTCGTATTGGCCGCTGTGTTCGTCATCTATGGAAAAGGA
>JAPKEA010000580.1 GCA_028822275.1 Planktomarina sp.
ATCAAAAATAGTAAGGTTATCAGCATGGGCGACTAAGAAAGTCTCGTCTTTGAAAAAATCACAGTTTTGCAGTATAGTGCCGCCAGTACCTAACAAAATTTCCTCATGAACCAATTTAATATATGGTAACCAAGAGCTCTGGTTTAGATATTTCTTAACCATTGGAGCCAAATAATGGGTATTTATCAAAACTTCTTCGACCCCATGATCCAATAAGTTCTCTAACCAATAATCGAGCAATGGCCTTCCATGTATTGGCACAAGGCACTTAGGCAGATAGCTCGTGAGTGGCTGTAACCGAGTGCCCAGACCAGCGGCTAAGAGTAATGCGCGCACATCATCACTTTAATAAATCCCATTTTTTTTCTGCGTTTCAATCAAAAGCTCAGCTGCGGTGAGTGGAATATTACCAACTCGTCCTACCTGACACGCTGCAGCCAGAGAACCTAAATATAAGCTTTCCCAAACAGACCCTCCTAGAGCGAGAGCCATAGCAGTACAAACCAGAAGGGAATCACCAGCTCCAGCCGTGTCTTTGGGCGCGGTATTTAGTGTAGGGAGTCTGTCAGTTAGCCATTGCGTTTTATCTGAATGGCCCGCATGGATCAGCACGCCTTCTGCCCCTAACGTAATTGCTATATTGAGCGCATTAGTTTTATTACGCAAAGCCTCTGCTAGCACGACTAGGCCGTCTTCGTAATTACCCATCGCCAAGCGTGCTTCTCGTTCTGTGGGAGTTAACAAGGTGGTGTTTTTGAAACGTGAAACATCACCCACTTGCGATGAAGATTGACTGTCGGCTACCACCATGATGCCGCGTCGAGTACATTCACGCGATATTTCGTCCACTAAGTCCTGCGGCAAAGCGCCGTAGTTAAAGTCTGAAAAAATAAGTAAATCAGCGCCATCCAGAGCTGCAAACACATGGTCTCGCATTTTCCTTTGCAAAGTTTTGTTGATTTTGTGCTGGCGAAGATGACTAACTCGTAGCAAAGTTTTATTGTCTACACGGTATCTCTGTTTAAGTGTGGTTGGTCGGCTATCATCTATAACAAGTTTAGCCTCAACTCCATAACCCTTCAATTTATCAGCAATATAAGATCTTGTATCGTCATCACCAGTTACCGTAATGAAGTTGACTTTTCCGGCCCCCAATCCCCGAGCATGGGCAGCTACTATACCCGCACCACCTAAAAATTTATTCGCCATGATCGGCGTTACAACAATGGTGGGGTCTTCTTGCGACATGCCTAATGGATCACACTGGATGTATTCATCCACAATAATGTCTCCAATTACGCAGACATTGAGAGAACGCATTTGAACTAAGAGCTTATCCAGCCCTGACAGATTTATACCATGTCGTGTAATATATCCTTTTGGTTTTACAATCGAAGAGTGATCGATAACTTCCATCTCACGGCGTAAAAGTTCCATTGATGAGAAAGTAGTAACCCCTGAACCAAACAATAATTTTCCACCATAAGCCTGAACAACTGGCTGTTCTGGATTATTGGCATTTTCATGTTCATTACCCTTTACAACTACGGAGGGCTGTAATTCAGAAATAAAGTCCTCCGGAGCATCGTCCAAAGAAAAAGTATAACTTACTAAACTTATAGCATCTACACCATCGAGTCGCGTAGTTTCTTGCAGTACCGCCCCCGATGCCAAACAATCGGAAAGCACGCCAACGACCAAAAGGTCTCCACACTCGGCTGCAAAGCGCATTAAACGCAGATGACCTGGGTGCACAATATTAAAAGTACCAGAAACAAAGACAATATCTTTACCAATCGCCTTTTCACGAATGGTTTGGATTGCTAATTGAGAGTTGGCACTGATTGTCACGTTAGATACCTTATTCCGTAAAATGGTTGTTTAGCCAATGGTCGTATCAATCTCAATCAGCGGC
>JAPKEA010000137.1 GCA_028822275.1 Planktomarina sp.
TGGTCGCCAATTGGAGCGGACCATGCAAAACCTCAGAGCTGGAATAGGCTTCGGCGTGCAGCGCGCAACATTCCTTTAGTTTTAACGCAACCTCTTGCGCGGCGCCATAGCCTGTATCTCGACCGATTACATAAATATGATGCGCACGCAGGAATGCCGATTGCAAGGCACATACGCGTGGATGCTGCACAGAAAGATCTTTCAATTTATCAGCAGCAGCCCTTGCTTTGAACGCATAACCGGGCTTCAATGCACCCAGCAGCGCCATGCCAGCCCCAATAGATCCAATGACCGACTTGGTGGCTGGGACAGCCAATTCAGGTCCAGCGCAAACCGATAGGTTCATGTTCGATTCCAATTCAACCGAGCTGTCTCGTTGGTTGGTAATTGCCACCACTGTTGCCCCTTGAGCTGAAGCGCTCTTAGCGGACAGGACAAGATCGTCGCTGGCCCCTGATTGGCTGATCACCAAGACGGTAACCTCTTCAAGCGAAACTCCTGCTCCAATTGAGAAAACAGACGGCGGCAAGGATGTGACAGGAACCCCCAGTTCGCGCATAAATTCATAAGACAGGATGTTGGCCACCGCATCTGAAGATCCACGCGCAATTGTATAGATTGCACGTGGCTTGCCCAAAACATCATTGTTAACCTGCTGGGTCGCGGCCTGCGCGAAAACGCCCATGCTTTGGGCAGCTTCTGCCGTCATAAAACGGCCTGGTGCTGTGTTTTCTGGTGTCATGATTTAATCCGTATTGATCAATTTTAGGCCATACTGAGACTGGTTCGTATCTGTCTGACAACACCGTCAAGTGGGTTGAATTCGAGGGCATTGTATAATCACAACTGTCCTGTCATCAAAGAACTCTTCCTCAGTTCCCCCTTTTACAGTCGCGTATTCACTAATTCTGTGGAAATCCTGTCTATCCGTTTCCTCAAAAGCCGCCTCCCAAGCCGCAACAGTTGGGTTGTCTGGTAATTTGGCGTACCCGTCGCTGAACACTTCGATGGTTTGCACGTCTTCTTTTGGTCGCCATGCGTCGACCCAATCACCAATTTGAGGCGTACCGTCAGCTAACACATCATAGCAAAGCGAATTGCCAACTTCATTTGCAAAACGATACTGCATACAGATTCCGGCCGTAAGAAAATCTCTAACTATAGCACCTTCGTTTTGAAGGCTCAGCGCCACGATGGTCTCGGCGATGATATTGTCTGCTAGTTCGCGGCCCATAATTCGGTCTTTCACCGCATCATCAAAACCCAGAAAAATAACACGTCTAGCTGCCATCTCAGCAGAGTCTAGATCTGGCAGTCTCTTAGACAGGTCGTGGAAAAGTGCAACGCGAGCGAAAGTAGCGACATCATCGATTAGCTTTGTGTGCCTCAGTGTCTCTGAACCATTGATCCTTATGCCACTGTCACCAAGACAGAAAAATCTCCAATTTTCGCCACAGTCGATAGCTAAAGCAAGTGTCGTCGCGGGAAGAGGCGAGACAGAATGTTTTTCAAAACTTTTTGCATAGAGCGTGCTGAGTTTATTAACTAGTTCTCGAGCTGGCAGCTTGCGGTTCTCGGGAGGTGCTAGCAATTGTGCTACGCATTCTGCGGCATTCAATGCGGCCATCCGGCCCGCAGGCGTGCTGTTGACTACAGTTCCTTTCGCGTCGGTCGCACCGTCGAACAGGCCTATTGCGATACCTGGTAAAATAAACGGCACGTCGTCGCCTGGGCGATCAACTGCTCGGTATTTGCAACGTGAAAATGCTTCAATATTCATAGGTTATCCTAGATAAATGCGGAATTGCGGTTTTCGGCAAAGCGGAAGACTGCATAGACACAGGCTCCTGTGCTCAAAAGCAAAATTGTAGACAATGCCGCCGCCAGTCCGAATTCACCATCGAGAACCGCCACATAGACTTTAACGGGCATGGTAATTGTTCCAGCGTCGTAGAGGATCAGAGTCGATGAGAGTTCGATGATAGCGGGGATGAAACTCATCAATGCGCCAACCACAATTCCCGGGAAAATAAGCGGTACGGTGATCTTTACAAATGCGCCAAGAGGTGTTGCGCCAAGATTTACAGCGGCCTCCTCTAGTGAAGGTTTGATTTGCCGTAAACTGGATGTTGTCGAGCGTACACCGTAAGGAAGCCGTCTAATAAAATAAATCATAACTAGGAGAACTGCGGGGCCAAAGAAGTTTGGCATCCCATTTCTAAACACGGTCACAAAACCGATTGCCATGACAACACCCGGCACGAGGTAAGGCACCATCATTAGGAAGTCGATTGCCGCCGCCGCCTTGGTATCTCTTCGGACAATAACATAGCTTATTAGTCCCGAGGTGATCGTGATAAATGTCACCGCGATTATTGCGAAAAGAAAGCTGTTGTAGATAGCATCAGGCGCATCTCGCCAAATTCGATCATAGCTCTCCAAGCCAAACCCCCCAACAAAAACAGGGCCTTTCGTCTTCAGAAACGATGTATACACAACAACTGCCGATGGCAGCATAGCCAAAAACACAATGCCGTGGCTAAAAAAATGAACTGCTGCGTTCTTCCAACCCGATAACTTAACAGCGACCGGTAGATTTGTAAGAGAGCTGGCATAGCGACGATTAGCAAGAATTCTCCGTTGTGCAACCAGGGCAATCATTGAAATTGCCATCATCATAATCGACACTGTGACGGCCATGGTAGGGGGCCCACCCAACTCTGAGCGATAAGCCGATAAGGCAATTGTGGACAGTGTCCGAAATCCGCGGCCTAGAATGGCAGGCGTTCCAAAGTCAGCGATTGAAAGCACAAAGCAGATGATGGCTCCGGTGCTGACCGCTGGAAAAACAAGTGGGAGCGTTACCTTTACGAAGCGTTGCCAAGGGCTGCACCCTAGATTTTCTGCGGCGTCTTCAAAGGATTTATTGACCGCATTCAAGGCAGTTTGTGTCATTAGAAAAATGAACGGGAAAAACTTTAACGAGAAGACAAGAATGATTCCGTGGGCACCGTAGATGGTGGGTATGTTAATGCCGATACCCCCAAAAAAGTTTGTGATGACCCCATTGGATCCCATCATCATGATCCAAGCGTAAGCACTGATGAACGGAGGGGATACTAGTACCAAAATAGCGAGAGTAGAGATGAGGGTCTTTCCTCTGATTATGAATCGTGTAGTGAAAAAGGCGAGTGGAATTCCAATTAGACAAGCTCCGAGTGTGCCGAGGGCTCCAACAAAAAGCGTGTTTTTCAAACCATTCAGATAATAGTTCCGGGTGAGGACTTCAATGAAGTTGCCAAGCGTCAGGCTGCCGGTATCTGGATCAACAAATCCCAATGTCAACACACGCAGGATTGGCAAAATGAGAAGAATGCAAAGTACGGCGACTATTGATATAGTAATCCATGTCCAGAAATCTGGCCTATGGCGTGGAAATAAAAAGGCCATCAAACACGCTCCCCAAGCTCGCTGTCTTTGAAAAAAGATAGGTTTTTTGTCTCAACACAGAACCAAGCCCGACTGTCTATTGGCAGCGCAATCAACTTGGATTCAGATCGACCGACAGCCTTAAGTGCTTCACCATTATCCGTGGTAGCAAATATCTCCATTTCGCGGCCTACAAAGCTGACTTCTTTGATTTGGACCGGAATTGAGATTTCTGTATTCAATGAAGAAGACGGGTCCTCACCGACCTTGACCGATATGTCTTCTGGACGCAGTGCACAAACTACAGGACCAGCAGGATCTGCAGGCAGGTGTTGCGATACTGAACCACCGCAACATTTGAGAACATACTCGCCTTTAAAATTTCCTACTTGGAGAAAGTTGTTTGCACCAACAAAAGATGCAACAAATCGATTTGACGGACGCAAGTATACATCTAAAGGGGTAGCTGCTTGCTGTATGGTACCACCCTCCATGACACACACTACGTCTGACATCGCGAGGGCTTCTTCTTGGTCGTGCGTCACGTAAATTGTAGTAATACCAAGGTCACGCTGGATCCGGCGGAGTTCGGTACGCAGATCAACACGCAGTCTTGCGTCAAGATTGGAAAGAGGTTCGTCCATGAGCAAAACTTTGGGCCGCACTACAATTGCTCGTGCGAGCCCGACACGTTGTTGCTGACCGCCTGATAGTTCATGGGGCATTCGATCCACGAATTTACCGAGTTCAACAACTTCAAGGACTTCTTCTACTTGACGTGTGATTTCCTTTGCTGGAATGCGACGTTGTTTCAGTCCAAAAGCTACGTTGTCTCGCACACTTAAATGCGGGAATACTGCATAGTCTTGGAAAACCATTGCAACATCTCTTCGATGCGCTGGCAGATGCTCGATGAAACTACCGTCGATAGTAATTCGACCGGCTGATTGTTGATGAAACCCTGCGATTGTTCGCAGCAGAGTCGTCTTACCACAACCTGATGGCCCAAGGAGCGTGTAAAACGTACCTGACGGAATCGAGATGCTTATATCTGAGAGAGCAACGACGTCACCGTATAACTTGCGTAGCCCGGAAATTTCAACCGATGCCATTATCATTTCCTAACGATTTGAAGTTTTTTGGTGATGCTTGCCAATTATAGAGATGACAATCGGCAAGCGCTATTTTCGCTGCTACTCTATGTCGAGTACCAGATCCTCCCAAGCTGAGACGAGGGCCTTGCGGTTCTCAGCTGCCCAAGCACCGTCATAACCAACAGATGGAAGTTCATTAATCGCCTGAAGTGCAGGGTTTGATGCCACATCAGCGCGTACTGGCCGGCGGCCTTGTTCTGCCACAACAGTCTGCGCCTCTTTGGTCAACATGAAGTCTAAAAAGGCTTTGCCGTTGTCTGCGTTTGGTGCACCTGCAATCAAGGTCATAGCATCAGGGACAATGGCTGTCCCTTCGGATGGGTAGACAATCTGGACTGGACCACCACCTTCAACATAGCGCAATGCTGCATCCTCAAGGGTCACACCAATAGCGAGCTCGCCATCATTGACAAAACGTGGAACAGCACCGGAGCTGTCTGAAAGCACAAAGTTAGATAAAAGTCCTTTATAGACTTCCCAACCAGCCTCTTCGGTATCGTATGCCTGCAACACGGTTGCCAATTGAATATAGGAAGAACCCGAAGCATTCGCTTTTGCAGAAGACACTACGTCATCATATTTAGGATCCGCCAATTCTAACCAGCTTGTGGGAATTGGCAGACCATCTAGCTTATTTTCGTTTACTATAAACGCCATAACAACTGCTGTGAACGGGCTCCAAAGTTCGCTTGGCTTCATTCCCTCGGCAAGTGCATCGGTGCCAGCAGCTTCATATGCTTCAAAAAGAACCGGGTTAAAATCTATGACAGTGCCATCAACACTCCAGAGAACGTCCGCCACAGGATTATCAGCTTCTGCAGTCAACCTGTTAAGAAGATCACCAGAACCGGCTTTGATAATTTCGACTGTCGTGCCCGTTTGTGCTTCAAACATCGGTACAAGCGAATCAATAAAGTTCTGTGGAACGGCTGTATAGACCGTCACAGTCCCATCTGCATTGGCAGTAGTTGCCAACGCCGCCATGCAGGATGTCACCATACTAGCCATCAATAATTTCTTCATCTTTTCCTCCATTTAAGGTGAATATACCACCTTTTTTTCTGTTGTAAAAAATCTGTTAAACTGCATTTATTATATTGCATTATACAAATAAATCCCAAACCCTCATGAGTTGTCAAGGAAAAACTAAACTATTAATTTTCAGATGGGACTGATAACTCAGTAAGAATGGTAATGCAGTTAATATGGCAAACAATTTAAATTTAGGATATAATTCCAGACGCATTATGGCGTCTATTCGCGCATCAGGCTCCCAATCGCGGGCTGATCTCGCTCGCAGTCTTGGCGTAAATCCAGCGACAGTGACGAGGTTGACTACCACAATGGTGAATGATGGACTCCTTACCGAAAAGGTTGACCCAAGACGCCAAGGACTTAAGGGCTATCCCGCAAAAATTCTCAAGATAGAACCTACAGGCTTGTACTCGGCTGGCGTCTACTTGGATCCTGATCGGATTCGGACGTGTGTTATCAATGCAGCTGGGGAAATAATGGCGAATGATGAACTTGCGCTGCCTGATCAGTCTTTTCAATCAGTCATGTCAGCAGCAGCAAAAAGCGTCAAAGAACAAATCAACGATCTTGAACTTGACCAAAACCGTGTTGCAGGTTGCGGAGTAAGCTATCCCGGCCAATACACAGAAGACTCTTTAAGAGTTCAACGTATCCAGCAATTTAAAGATTGGCCTAATGTCAGCATTGAACAAGATCTCCTCAAACCCTATTTCGGAATGCCGGTCAAACACACGAACGACGCTAAAGCGGCCTGCCTAGCGGAACTCTATCATGGTGTTTGCACTGATGTTGAAGACTTTTGCTACATCTGGCTCTCATATGGTATTGGTGGCGGCGCCGTCATTGGTGGAAACCTGCACCTGGGGCGCGTAAAGGGCGCAGGAGAATGGGGCGGCCTCTTTCCAAAATCCAACTCTCGCCCATCTGGTCAAGATTTGTTTGATACTCTGAAAGAGGCCTGTGTGCCGATTGGCAAGCTGAACGATATCGGACTGGAACATCTTAAAATGCCAATCGTTCATTCTTGGCGCGAGCGCGCCGCAAAGCAGATCCAATGGCTGTGCCTTGTTATTGCGAGAACATTTGACCCCAAAACCATAGTAATCGGTGGAACGCTTCATCCACAAATTCTGGATGGGCTTGTTAAACATATGGTACAGGTGAGTTTACTTGGTGACGACTATCAACACTCCCTTCCAAATATAGTCCGTGCATCAAGGGATGACTTGCCAGAGCTTGGCGCTGCCGCGTTGCCCATACATGATGTCACCAATCCAACAGCATATGCAGGAAAAGCAAACAAGGGATGGTGACGAAGCTGCTGTTGATCGATGGCGAAAGCTAGCGGCTCATCGCAAAGTGCAAT
>JAPKEA010000138.1 GCA_028822275.1 Planktomarina sp.
CAAAAGATAAAGTGATTTTGCAAAGTATTTAGGGTTATTAATTATATCAATATATTTTTATTGGTTTTAGAAAAATCGCAGCTTTTGTTACTTTTGGTCGTCTTTAGTTAGGTTGGGGGTTGTATAAACTAACTATTCTCATTTGTTCTGTTTATTTTGATAAGCCGCTTAAAAAGAAGATTTTATATGGGCCGGGTGCGGCCGATTTGCGTCGTCGCAGGCCAGGCATTTTTTGATGTTAACTTTACCACCCTAGCGAGCAAACCACAGTAAAAGTGAATCCTCTGCTAAGGAGCTTTACGTTCACCCTGAAGGCATTGGCGAGGATGTGTATGGAGCATAGTCAGGCGCCCCCAGGTTCTCCGGATCCTTGGCAAGTACTTTGGCGTGACAGCATTATCAGCGAAATAATATAATTTTTGGGAGGTAAACCTCGTCCGGCTGCTATTTATTGATTTGAAGTTTTGGGTGGCACGACAACTAAGGCACTATTGTCGTCTGTGACTTCAATCTGTGTTGTGCTTATTTGGCTGGAAAGATGAATTGTTAGGTAGATTGCATTTGGGACCAATTCATGGTGACCGGACATGGCATACTCAAACGGCTATATTTTCTGAGGCCTGTCTACAACTGCAGAGTCTCGCTCTGGTAATACTGAACACGTCACTGGGGATTTATCTGGAGGGCCGTCTCACAACCGAGGGATTATCACTCCTTACCAGCCCCGCATTAAAATATAGCGATTACATATAATTAGATGGTACTTCCAGCGCGATTTCTAATTTTTAAAGCAAGGGATAGCGATCCAGCTTAGCACTAGATAAACCTAGCCGCTATCCCCGATGCGTCCCGGACTAAAATCACTTCATATCTTGAGTAACATCTTACCGCTAATAAGTCTAGACCTGTCTTGCATGGGGACAATTAAAGATAAAAGACACAGGCAAGTCCACATCGCAGCGACAGATCAACCCCCTCAAATAGGCTAGTCCAGTCTCTTTTTGACGCTACAACCAGATCTTCTTTGAGGAGAAGTATCAAAATTAATACACGAAAAAATAGCAAATTTAATAAAATAATAACATTTTTTAGTGTAGCGTAAAACCAGTGGCGAAATATGGAATGTCAAACTTCTCAATCGCTTTGTAAGGGTGCGACGGCCCTTTAGTCAGAGCTGTCAGCACTTCTTAAACTCTGTGCTGACCTGTGAACCAGTTACTTGAGCCAATAATCCTGCGCTCTGCGCTCCTATAGTTATGCTGATATCTGAAGGCAGATATCTATCCAAAGGTGCTGAGCCTTTAAAAGGAGTCAACCTGTAGATGAAAGACATCGTAACACTATTTTCTGAACAATATTGCGAGATGCGCGAAACAGAGATGTCGTTGCAAGATTACCTTCTTGGGTGCCGTGACAATCCTGACATGTATGCTTCTGTGGCAGAGCGCATGCTGACTGCGATTGGTCATGAAAAGCTGGTGGACACCTCGAAAGATAGCCGCCTAAGCATTATTTTTCAAAACCGGACTGTGAAATACTATGAGGCCTTCAAGGATTTCTACGGTATGGAAGATACCATAGAGCGGATCGTTGGATACTTTCGCTATGCGGCCCAAGGTTTGGAAGAACGCAAACAAATTCTTTATCTTCTAGGGCCGGTAGGTGGCGGTAAATCATCACTGGCAGAACGCCTAAAGCGATTGGTGGAAGATCAACCGATCTATGTTTTGAAAGCTGGCGATAAAATTAGCCCGGTGTTTGAATCGCCTCTGGGCTTGTTTGACCAGATCAGAATGGGCGATACTCTGGCAGATAAATACGGTATTCCTCAGCGCAGGCTGCCCGGACTTATGTCGCCTTGGGCGCTAAGGCGTCTTGATGAATTCGATGGCGATATCTCGAAATTTTGTGTGGTGAAAATATATCCCTCGCGATTGCGGCGTATTGGTGTTGCTAAAGTTGAGCCCGGCGATGAGAACAATCAGGATATTTCGACGCTGGTTGGGAAAGTGGATATTCGGCAATTGGAGCACTACAGTCAGGATCACCCTGATTCCTATAGTTTTTCTGGTGGATTGAACCGAACGACTCAAGGCGTGCTAGAATTTGTCGAAATGTTCAAAGCGCCCATAAAAATGCTGCACCCTTTGCTCACTGCAACGCAGGAGGGTAATTATATGGGTACCGAAAGTTTTGGCGCCATTCCGTTTCAGGGCATTATTTTAGCACACTCGAACGAAAGTGAATGGCAGAAATTCAAGAATAATAAAAATAACGAAGCCTTTATTGAGCGTGTGAGCACTGTCAAAGTGCCCTATTGCCTGCGGGTGACCGAAGAGGCGCAAATATATTCTAAACTGCTGGAGAACAGTGAATTATCTGAAGCGCCTTGCGCCCCTGAAACGCTGAAAGTTTTGAGCCGGTTCAGCGTGTTGTCACGTTTGAGTCCGCATGAGAATTCGATCCTGTATTCAAAACTGAGAGCTTATGACGGGGAGGCGTTGAAAAATACAGATCCCAAAGCCAGGACTGTGCAGGAGTATCACGATATTGCTGGTGTGGATGAGGGGATGACGGGTGTCTCAACACGTTTTGCTTTCAAAGTGCTGAGTATGGTTTTTAATTACGATACTGTTGAGGTTGCCGCTGATCCAGTGCATTTGATGTATCTGTTGGAACAGATGATAAAACGCGAACAATTTCCAGCAGAGATAGAATCCACCTACCTTTACTTTATCAAGTCTGATCTCACCCCACGGTATCAGGAATTTATCGGTAATGAGATTCAGAAAGCCTACTTGGAAAGTTATTCGGAATATGGTCAGAACGTGTTTGATCGCTATATTTCGTATGCCGATGCCTGGATTGAGGAGCAGGATTTCAAAGATCCCGACACTGGCCAATTGTATGATCGTGACATTCTGAACGCAGAGTTGGCGAAAATCGAAAATCCGGTTGGTATTTCAAACCCCAAGGATTTTCGCAACGAAGTGGTTAAATTTGCACTCAGGCAACGCGCAAATACTGGCCAAAACCCGTCATGGTCGTCGTATGAAAAGCTCCGAGATGTGATCGAAAAGCATATGTTCAGTCGGGTTGAGGAGTTGTTGCCGGTGATCAGCTTTGGCAGCAAGAAAGATGGTAAAACCAAAGGTAAACATTTGGAGTTTGTCGAGCGCATGCATCAGCATGGTTATACCGAGCGCCAGGTCCGTCGTCTGGTGGAATGGTATATGCGTGTGAATAAAGCTGGCTGATTAAAGAAGGACGCAACGTAAATGCATCATTTTATCGACAGGCGGCGCAATCCCTCGGGAAAGAGCCTGAGTAACCGTCAGAGGTTAATGCGACGGGCACGCCACTATATTAAAGAGACCGTTGATAAATCCGTGGCCAACAGATCGATCCGTGACACCAAGGATGGGTCACTCTCGGGGCATGAAATTATTACAATCCCGGTTAAAGGCATTACAGAGCCGCGCTTTGTTCACTCTTCTGCCGGCGACCTGCGCCATAAGGTCTTTCCGGGGAATAAATATTTTGTAACTGGTGACCGCCTTCCAAGACCAAAACTTAACGGAGCCGGGCCGGGCCGGGGCAGAAATCTTCAAAAGACGGGAAAGGGGAAGACGAATTTTCGTTTGGCCTCACTCGGAACGAATATCTAGATATCTTGTTTGAGGGGCTTGAACTGCCGGATTTAAGCAAGAGAAGTGTGGGTAAACAAGAAACGATCAGTCAGTGCCGTGGCGGCATTACAACTTCCGGATCGCCCTCTAATCTTAATTTGGTTCGGACCATGCGGCATTCGCTTGGCCGGAGAATTGCTCTGCAACGACCCTCAGATGCTGAAATGCAACGATTTGAGGCTCAAATGGAGCGGCTCTTGCGTATTAATAACCCAACTGCCGAAATTTTAGATCAACACAAAAAGTTAAGCCAGTGTCTGGAAAAAATGAAGCGCCGCCGTTCTGTTATAGGGTTTATTGACCCTGTCGATTTGCGTTTCAATACCTTTCGTCCTGAAACACGACCCAATTATAAGGCGGTGATTTTTTGTTTGATGGATGTCTCCGGTTCGATGCAGGAGCGCGAAAAGGATTTGGCCAAGCGTTTTTTCATGCTTGTGCATTTGTTTATCGAAAGCGTTTATGCCAAAACTGAGATTGTTTTTATAAGGCACACGCAGATAGCTGAGGATGTTAACGAAGAGACCTTCTTTTATGATCAGCAGACCGGCGGTACTATTGTCAGCTCAGCGTTGGAAAAAATGCGGGACATTATTGCTGACCGTTATTCGCCAGACGAATGGAATATCTATGGAGCACAGGCTTCTGATGGTGAAAACTATTCTCAGGATTCAGCGAAATGTGCAGATCTTTTGAGTAAAGCGCTTTTGCCAGTTTGTCAGTATTACGCTTATGTGGAAATCATTCCTGAGCGCGAAAAAAAATTGCTGACTACAGCGGATGCGGGCGGTGAACTTTGGCAGGCGTACCGTCGTGTCCAGCAAATTTGGCCACGCTTCGATATCGAAAGAGTGGCAAATCAAGACCATATTTATCCTTTGTTTCGCACGTTATTTTCGCCAAAATTGACTGGCTCTGGCGCATGAGCTCGCAAAAAAAAATGACACCGCTGTTCACGGGTTGCTCTTGGTCATTCGATTTATTGGGTCATGCGCATGACGCAATTTCTAAGATTGCGTTGGATGAGTTGAAACTTGATATTTACCCCAATCAAATTGAAATAATTTCTGCAGAGCAAATGCTGGATGCATACTCCTGTGCCGGATTGCCATTGATGTATCAGCACTAATCTTTTGGAAAAAGGTTTGTGCGTGACGAGAGCAACTATCGGCAGGGGCGCAGTGGATTTGCTTATGAAATTGTGATCAATTCCAACCCTTGTATCAGCTATAATATGGAAGAAAACTCAATGGCGATGCAGATCCTAGTAATGTCGCATGCGGCATTTGGGCATAACCATTTTTTTAAAAACAATTATTTATTTCGAGATTGGACAGACGCCTCATCAATTCACGACTATCTGGCTTTTGCTAAAAACTTCATTGCACAATGTGAACAGGAGTATGGGGATGAAGAGGTGGAGGCCGTACTGGATGCTGCTCACGCTTTGCAGGATCAAGGCGTTTTTCGATACGGTCGTGTTGCACAACCCACCACTAAAGAAGGTGAGGCAATGCAGCTTTTGCGGGATCAATATACAAACCAAAAGAACGTTCTTGATCTTTGGACTGACCGCCATTTTGGCACCTGCGAACCTCAAGAAAACTTCACAGAGATTGATGTAGCTGAGCGCCGAAAGGGCATGCAACTTCCAGAGGAAAATATCCTGTATTTTCTTGAAAAGCACAGTCCCATTCTCAAACCCTGGCAACGTCAAGTTATCCGTATCGTTCGGTCCCTTGCGCAATATCTTTATCCGCAGAAACAAACCAAGGTGATCAATGAAGGCTGTGCTACCTTCGTGCACCATTATATCATAAACCGTCTTTACGAAACGGGTCAGATTATGCAGGGAACATTTCTGGAAATTATCCACAATCACACCAATGTCATTACACAACCGGAATTTGACAGCCCACGGTTTTCTGGCATTAGCCCCTATGCTCTAGGCTTTGCAATGATGGAGGATATTCGCCGTATTTGCGAAAATCCAACACGCGAAGATCGTGAATGGTTTCCTACTTTTGCTGGAAATAACGATTGGGCAAGCGTTCTGCGCGATGCATGGCGCAATTACCGAGATGATTCTTTTATTTTGCAGTTTTTATCGCCGCATCTGATACGAAAATTTAAATTGTTTGCCATCACTGATAATGCCAAGCAGCCCAATTTGATCGTTAGCCAAATTCATAACCGCGAGGGATATCGCAACATTCGCCGTATGCTTGCAAAATCTTACGATCTCGCTTTTTTAGAGCCCGATATTCAGGTCGTAGACGCCAACATGAGTGGAGATCGCGAGCTGAAACTGAACCATACTGTCCATGACGGTATTCAGCTTGAGACGCATAACCGTGTTGAGGTCTTGAGGCATATTAAACAATTATGGGGATATGAAGTGCGGCTTACGGGGCGCGATCAAAAGAATGATGAAGTGTGCTATGAGAGCACAACAGCAACGACAGCAGTGTGAACAGATTAGAGGGTTGATCAATTCTAAGAGAAGCTGCAGCATTTGGTTGTTTGTTGAAAGCTGCACATAATTAGTTTTAGGTGCCCGGCAGGCGTATTTCGTTTCGCTGTGTGCCAGGCTATCGGCGCGTTTGGGTGGCCCGAATTATAAAAAGTCAGGGTATGTTTTGAATATTGATGAACGCGCGGTGATCGCTGCTCATAATAATGCAGATTTGTATGAAGCAGTGTTTTTGTCACATGGGCTGCGATATGAAAGGTTGCCGTTTGGGTTTGTCGCCAGAGACCAGCCTCCCCCCTATTATGCACATTTAACGGCCCTCTCTCATAAGGCCCAGAACGATATTTGTCGCCAATTCAAAGATGTGGTGCAGAGGTTTTCTGGTCGGGCTGTTATGAAGGATAGCTTTTGTCAGATGGACGCGCAGTCAGAGGGACTTGAGGTCCTTTTTGACGCGTCTTGGATTTGGTTTGGCAAAGATAAGCAACGACCCTCCTGCAACTGGAAACGCGTTAAAAGCAACTCTGATTTGCAGCTTTGGCAGGATGCTTGGAAGCAAAGTGGCTGTCCGACAGACGTGGAAATGTTTAATCAGACATTCTTGAATAGAGAGGATATTTTCATTTTTGGTCAGAAGAGCAGGGGTGTTTTTGAAAAGGGTTGTATCGGTAACAGATCAAGTAATTGTATTGGTTAATCAAACGTATTTTCCATTTCTCGGTCGTCAAGGATGTATGATCAAGCGACTGCTGCAGTTGCATCTATTGATCCAAGCTTGCCAATTGTGGGCTATGAGGCTACTAAAAATTTAGAA
>JAPKEA010000581.1 GCA_028822275.1 Planktomarina sp.
CTTGGGATGCAGCGTCTCAATCTCAGCTGTGCTCACCGCAGGCCCAAGGATCGCTGCCCCGACGCCTAAACCCCGACGCCTGAACCCCGACGTCCAGACCCCGACGTCATATTATCAGGTGCCGCACGCTTTCATGGGCTGATCTGGCCCGATTGTAACCCGGGCTTCTTGGATAGCGCAGCCAGCGTCAGCTTTTTTCGGATCGCATCACCCGCAACACGCGCCTTAACCTCAAGGGAATAGTAAATTTTTTTCGTGATGTCAGATTGTCTTTCTAATCAGTCAATCTGCCTTAACCATGGTCTAAAATCCCGAAGCCACCTCTAACAGCGTCGTCTGTGATATAATCGCACTAAGGCACCTTGGCGCGGACAACTTGGATAAAGGCATATCCATGCGACTGACAGGACTTTGACAATACTCGTATATGTTTGCCGTAAACGTCCTGCTTATCGTGCCTCTAGGGATGCCAGTGAAATTTGCCGGTTATGTCTGGTTGGGTAAAAAACAGATGCGCGCTTAGTACCTCGCTGTTTAGTATTCTATGAGTACCGAAGTCCCTGAGGCCATCATCATCATCATACTAATCTGACCGATAGAAATGGTGGACAAGTCCAGGTCAACTCCAACCACAGCATTTGCACCAACGTCAAATGCTTTGCGCTTTAGCCCGCGCAAACACTCGGCGCGTAACTCTTCAAGCTGTTTGTCTAGTTTATTTGCATTACCTTTCAATGGCTTAAAGGCGCCAGCGGTTAAGTCTTTGAAATTTGAAATTTCAAAAACACTCTGGGCTGTCAGTATCTCTATACGCTTTGTTATGCAAAGCTTAGGATCAGTTTCAGTGGTGAGGACTACATCTTCTATCAGACGCTCCCGCATTGCTAAAATTCGCTCATCGACTGGAGAAAGAGGGATACCCTCCGCAACTTCTCTATCGATCGCAGTGGCCATTTTGGCAATGGTTTGCCGGTTTTCATTTGGTGTCAGAGGTGAGGTGGTCTCCTCTTCGTTTTTCATTTTTACTACCTCCAAGTTAATTTCTGAGGATTATTTTGATACACCCAAAGAATTTTTTTGACTTGTAACCGCGAGCGAATATTTGTTGAAGCGATTTTTTCTGTTTCTACCTCTAGGACGTTTTTGAAACTCAATTTCAAGTCTATTAAGAATTTCGCCGAAAGAAAAAACATATTTTTCAACTTAAAAAACCATTCTAAAGTGGGATGTAAATTTATGTCAGAGAATTTTATGGTGTTTAAGTTGAAAAATAGTCAATTTATGAAAACATTTAGACGGATTGGCGGCCAAAAACCGCTTCTCTTACATAGTAAAACACCAGCCTTATCTGACGGATTGATCTTTTCCATAGATAATCAAATAGCCTGTGATCTGTTCCACAAATCTTTCTCGCTCACAGCGAGAGTTGTCGGGTTGGATTTCATATTTAGAGGCTTAGGCTTGTGCAAATGTTACGGCTACCAAGCCCTCAAAATGCTCATCGGTCACCCCTTCATTTTTAATGCGGTCAAGCGGTTGAATTTACGTTGCTGTGTTTAGGTTTATGGCGAGTGTCATACCGTTGATTCTCATGTTGGACCTATCGCGCTTTAGTGCCACCCCAAGTGCTCTTTTAAGTTACCTTTCGTTCGAAAGCGACAGGGCTTTTCCAGCCCAGTGCTGAGTGTCGGCGTCGCGGGTTATAGAACCCGTTTATGTATTCGAAGATCGCCATCTCAGCCTGCCGCTGCGTTTCCCATGACTGCCGCCAGATCAGTTCAGCTTTGATGGTCTTAAAGAAGGTCTCGACTGCTGCATTGTCGTAGCAATTTCCCTTCCCAGACATCGACACCTTGAACCCATGTTGGCGCAGAATTTTCTGATAGTCATGCGAACAATATTGCGACCCGCG
>JAPKEA010000582.1 GCA_028822275.1 Planktomarina sp.
TTTCAAGCTTTATTGGGTGAAAAAATATCAAGCGTTGAGCGTATTATAATAACTGCGAGCGGTGGTGCTTTCCGCGACTGGCCACAATCTGATTTGGCGAGAGTAACGCCGCAACAAGCTCAATATCATCCAAATTGGAGGATGGGGCAAAGGATCACAATTGATAGCGCCTCGATGTTTAATAAAGCATTTGAACTTATTGAGGCTAAAGAGCTCTTTCAAATGGATGAAAGTAAAATCGAAACGGTCATTCACCCTGAAAGTCTTGTCCACGCCATAGTTGGCTTCTGCGATGGTGGTATGATGGCTCATTTAGGTCCTACCGATATGTTGCACGCAATTGGCTATGCTTTGAACTACCCAAGCCGAAAGTGGCTGGATATTGAGCGTTTGGATTTTACTAAGATTGGCCAGTTTAGGTTCTTTGAGGCTAACGAAGAAAGGTATCCTGCGCTGCGGCTTTCACGAGAGGTGATGCGCAAAGGTGGGCTTTGGGGGGCTGCTTTAAATGGTGCAAAAGAAGTAGCACTTGATCGTTTTATTGCAGGTGATATTGGGTTTCTTGAAATGGCTATTGTGGTTGAAGTTGTGTTAAATGAAATGGACCGTTCTGGTGAGTTAGGTTTAGTCGCCGATTGTATTGATACTATTCTTAATACAGACGCTGATGCGCGCAGACTTGCGGGATTGATAAATGTCTGAAATTACGGCTATAATATCTGCCTTGAGCGGTGGTGCCTGGAATTTTTTGTCCTTCATTATAGCTCTATCGGTCATCGTAGCAGTGCATGAATACGGCCATTATATTGTAGGACGGTGGTGTGGTATTCATGCCGATGTATTTTCTGTAGGGTTTGGTTCAGTTCTTTTTTCAAGGCTCGACAAACACGGTACACGTTGGCAAATTGCTGCTCTGCCTTTTGGTGGTTATGTGCGTTTCAAGGGAGATGCTAATGTAGCCAGTGGCCCTAAGAAGGCTATATTGTCGGAAATGGACGCTGGCGAATTACGTAGTACTATGAATGGAGCACCAGTTTGGGCGCGCGCGTTGACCGCTGCTGCCGGGCCTCTTTTCAACTTTGCCCTTACAGCTATTATTTATTGTGCCCTATTCATGTGGCAGGGGCAGTATTTAGATAATTTGAAAATAGCTGAGATTTTTGATTTACCTGGTGATTATCAATTGAGGGTGGGGGACGAAATTACTGCCTTAGAAGGCGTGCCAGTAGCCAATTTCCAAGATCTTTTAAAAGTTGGTGTAGATCTGACAGCGCCACTCGATTACACTATCATCAGAGACGGCTCGCAGAGGGTTGTCTTGGGTCCTGTTACTTTCCCAGCGCTTATAGGTCAGGTTGCACCGCGTTCGGCTGCTATTGAAGCTGGTCTGAAATCTGGTGATGTAGTAACGCACGTAAACGGTGAAAGCATCTCGGACTTTACTGAGCTGCAAGGCAAGGTAGGGCTCGCAAATGATCAAGAAATGCAATTAACCGTCTGGCGAGCTGGTGAATTTTTTTCGACGGCTTTGACCCCTAAAGCAGTCGCAATTCCAAATGCAGATGGTGGATTTGATAATCGGCGCTTAATAGGTATCGCTGGTGAGATGACATTCTTTATCCCCGGAACAGAGCCTCTAGGCTTTGTCACTGCCATCACTGCTGCTACTGTGCGGGTTTGGTTCATAATTAAGACATCTCTCGTTGGAATTGTACAAATGATCTCGGCCAAAATCAGTGTATGTAATCTTTCTGGACCAGTTGCCATCGCTGAGACGGCAGGGCAGATGGCGAGCCAGGGAACGATGCCGTTTATTGCGTTAATTGCAGGACTTTCGACCGCTGTTGGTCTGATGAATTTGTTTCCGATCCCCATCTTAGACGGTGGTCATCTGGTTTTCTGCGCTTATG
>JAPKEA010000139.1 GCA_028822275.1 Planktomarina sp.
TGAGACAATGGCGCACTATCCAATGAAACGTATCGGTGAACCGAACGAAATGGCAAACACCGTACTCTATCTCGTGTCTGACCTTTCGACGTTCGTCAACGGAACAAGCATCGTGGTGGACGGTGGAGTTATGGCAAAGGTTTATTAAATAAATTGTATATATTAGCGTACTCACGAGACATTTTTTTTAATCTCCAGTCTGGAGAAGGAGGATAGACTTGTCGCCGCCTTGTTGTGCTTAACACGACGCTTGATTTGGGGCTTAACCCTGATAACCCGTTCACACTCTCCAAGGTCAAAAGGACCTCATGAAATCTTTTATTGACTAGCTCCACTATATAATACATTTTACATAACATATAAGTTATATCTTATGCTTATTGGGTTATGAATTAATACGGCATTAAAAGCAGCAGATTTACTTTGCTCAAAATCTACAACACATTGTTTAAAAGAGGAAAAAATGCAAAATCTGAGTTTTAAAGTTCTAAAATTATCTATACTTATTTGATAAATATGTTACACTTTTACAATGTCTAAACCCTGTATGCCGATTACTCCCGCAGACACACACTACGAAACATTTTTGAATGAGCTGCGCCAAATTGTTGGTGGAGATGCGGTGCTGACGCAATCCGATATTTCAGAAACATACACGCATGATTGGGCACGCGATGAAATTGGCCGATGCTTGGCTGTGGTAAAGCCCTCTACGACGCAAGAAGTGTCTGAGATATGTATCTTATGTAATCGTATTGGTGTTACTATTATCCCACAGGGTGGCCACACTGGTTTGGTAGGAGGTGCACAACAAAAAAGTGAGCTAGGTTGCATTGTTCTTACGACTCAGCGAATGAGCTGCATCGAAGATATAGACCCCGACAACATGACTTGCACAGTTCAGGCAGGAGTAGTTCTGGAGCGCCTTCAAACTGAATTGGAGATTAAAGATTTGTATTTTGGCGTAAGTATTGGCTCACAGGGTAGCGCTCAGATCGGGGGTCTAATTTCGACAAACGCTGGTGGCGTGCGAGTTTTGCGGTATGGAATGATGGATGCTCAGGTTCTGGGGCTTGAAGTAGTCATGGCAGACGGAAGCATACAATCTTCTATGACTGGGCTGCACAAAGATAATCGTGGCCCAGACCCATTGCGTTTAATGATTGGAGCGGAGGGTATCTTAGGCGTTATAACTCGCGCCTGCCTGCGGATCCTACCACGCGAGCGTTATTCAGCGACCGCTTGGGTGGGTTGTGCCTCTTTGGAAGCAGCGCTAGATATTTTGCGGTATATTCGAAAGGAAGGTTATGAGGTCTTGGCCGCATTTGAGGTCATGTCAGATAGCTGTATGCCTTTTGCAGCACTTGCGCAGGAGCAGTACCAAGCTCCACTGGATGCTCCTGTGCATATTCTCATCGCATTCTCATCTTCTATGGACCTATTACTTGACTACCATCTTGAAACACTATTGGCAGAAGTTATGAATAAAGACCTTGCCTCGGATGTAATCATCTCACAATCCGAGGCACATGGAAAACATTTTTGGGCCATTCGAGAGGGCTTAGTCGAGGGCCATGCCAAAAGAGGTTATCATGTTCGAAGCGACGTATCGGTAAAGCTTAGTATTATACCCGAAGCAGCCAGCCGATTGGAAACGATGCTTGCTAAAGAATTTCCTGGCTGGATTCCCCAGACCTATGGTCACTTTGGCGATGGAAATTTACATTTTAATGCTCTACCTCCTGACACTTTATCAGAAGCGGAAGCACGCAGAATTGGTCCATCTATTGAAACTCGTATTTTCGAAATAATCAATGACTTATATGGCTCTTTCTCTGCCGAGCATGGGATTGGTCGAAAAAAAATTGAATGGTTTCAGTACAGTCTGCCTGAACGCCATGAAACTCTAGCAAAGATCAAAAGTGTTTTAGATTCAAACTATACTCTCAATCCTGGATGCTTAATTAATAAAACGGATACCAAATGAAAAGTTTCAAAAAAATTCTAATTGCTAACCGAGGTGAAATTGCAATTCGCATAATGCGAGCAGCAAATGAAATGGGTAAACAAACTGTTGCGATCTATGCCGAAGAAGACAAACTGGGGTTACATAGGTTCAAAGCAGACGAAGCATACCGAATTGGTAAAGGTATGGGACCAGTAGCAGCTTATCTATCGATTTCTGAGATTATTCGAGTTGCCAAAATGTGTGGTGCAGATGCAATACATCCAGGGTATGGACTTCTATCTGAAAATCCAGATTTTGTTGATGCATGTGAAGAGGCTGGCATTAAATTTATTGGCCCAAAAGCTGAAACAATGCGAAAGTTGGGTGATAAAGCTTCAGCTAGGCGTGTTGCAATGGAGGCAGGTGTGCCTGTGGTGCCCGCAACGGACGTTTTACCTGATGACATGAATAAAGTCCGCCAAATGGCAGAAGAAGTTGGTTATCCATTTATGCTTAAAGCTTCTTGGGGTGGCGGTGGACGTGGAATGCGTCCAATTATGGATGCTAGCGAATTAGAAGAAAAAGTTCTTGAAGGCCGTCGAGAAGCTGAAGCTGCATTTGGAAATGGTGAAGGATATCTAGAAAGACTTGTTGAGAGAGCTCGTCATGTTGAAGTCCAAATTTTAGGTGATAGCTTTGGTGAGATTTATCATTTATATGAGCGTGATTGTTCTGTTCAAAGACGCAATCAAAAAGTTGTCGAACGTGCCCCTGCACCATATCTCACTGAAGAACAACGATCAGAAATCTGTAGTTTAGGGCGTAAAATTTGCGCTCACGTTGGCTATGAATGTGCCGGCACTGTTGAGTTTCTCATGGATATGGATACTGAAGAATTTTTCTTTATTGAGGTAAATCCTCGTGTTCAAGTAGAGCATTCTGTTACAGAAGAAGTGACTGGAATAGATATTGTTCGTGCGCAAATAAAAATTGCTGAGGGGAAAACTTTAGCCCGCTCTACGGGTGCAAATTCTCAAGCAGACATAAAATTAAATGGGCATGCTTTACAAACTCGCATCACAACTGAAGATCCGCAAAATAATTTCATACCAGATTATGGACGAATTTCTGCATATAGATCTGCTACAGGTCTTGGTATACGATTAGATAGTGGAACTGCTTATTCAGGAGCAGTAATTACCCGTTATTATGACAGCTTACTCGTCAAAATTACAGCCAAAGCATCAAGCCCAGAGAATGCTATTGCAAGAATGGATAGAGCATTACGTGAGTTTAGAATCCGCGGAGTTTCTACTAATATCGCATTTGTCATTAATTTACTAAAACACCCTACATTCTTAGATAATTCTTATACAACTAAATTTATCGATAACACAGACGAACTTTTTGATTTTAAACCTCGCCGAGATCGTGCAACAAAAATCTTAAATTATATTGCTGATATTACTGTGAATGGTCACCCTGATGTTCAAGGCAGACCAGTACCTGATATTAATACAAGAGCAATTAAAGTACCTAATAATTTAAATACTCAACCGACATATGGGACGCGCAATTTACTTGAAGAAAAAGGACCACAAGCAGTTGCTAATTGGATGGCTGATCAGAAGCAACTACTTATAACTGATACTACAATGCGTGATGGGCACCAGTCTTTACTTGCTACTCGTATGCGCAGTTATGACATGATTAAAATCGCAGATACTTATGCACATAATATTCCTCAATTATTATCAATGGAATGTTGGGGTGGAGCAACCTTTGATGTCGCCTATCGTTTTTTACAAGAATGCCCATGGCAACGCCTAAGAGATCTTCGTAAAAAAATGCCAAATCTAATGACACAAATGTTGCTTAGAGCCAGTAATGGTGTTGGTTACACAAATTATCCAGATAACGTTGTACAAGAATTTGTTAGACAAGCTGCTGAAACTGGGATTGATATGTTCAGGGTTTTTGACAGCTTAAATTGGGTTGAGAATATGCGTGTGGCTATGGATGCAGTCATTGAAAATGGTAAAATATGTGAAGGTTCTATTTGTTATACCGGCGATATACTAAACCCCGATCGTGCTAAATATAATTTAAACTATTACGTAAAAATGGGAAAAGAACTTAAATCTTCTGGTGCACATATACTTGGATTAAAAGATATGGCTGGATTATTAAAACCAGCAGCCGCCAAAATATTAATTAAAGCTTTAAAGGAAGAGGTAGGTTTACCAATACACTTCCATACACATGATACATCAGGAATATCTGGTGCGACTATCTTAGCTGCTGCTGACGCAGGTGTTGACGCAGTAGATGTAGCTATGGATGCATTCTCTGGCGGCACATCGCAACCATGCCTCGGATCAGTTGTTGAAAGCTTACGCCATACTGACAGAGATACTGGTATTGATATGGAAGCAGTTCGAGGTATTAACGAATATTGGGAAGGTGTGCGTGAACAATATGTTGCTTTTGAAAGTGGCATATCAGCTCCCGCTTCTGAAGTGTATTTACATGAGATGCCTGGGGGACAGTTTACCAATTTGAAGGCACAAGCAAGGTCACTTGGCATTGAAGATAGATGGCCAGAAGTTGCTCATACCTATGCAGATGTAAACCAAATGTTTGGAGATATCGTAAAAGTTACACCTTCATCAAAAGTTGTAGGTGATATGGCTCTGATGATGGTTACTCAAGATTTATCAAGGGATGAAGTAGAAAACCCAGAAACTGAAGTCGCATTCCCTGAAAGTGTTGTAGACATGATGCGGGGTAATTTGGGGCAACCTGAAGGAGGGTTTCCAAATGCTATTTTATCAAAAGTGCTTAAAGGTGAAACACCTGTCACTTCAAGACCTGGTGAACACTTAAAACCCCTAGATCTGATTGTTGAAAAAACTCAATTAAAAAAACTATTAAACGGAGCCCATGTCGATAGTGAGGATTTAAATGGGTATTTAATGTACCCTAAAGTGTTTTTAGATTATAAAGGGCGTCACAAAGAATATGGACCCGTTAGAACTTTACCAACGAATACTTTTTTCTATGGCATGAAATCTCGTGACGAAATTAGTGTGGAAATTGATCCAGGAAAAACATTAGAAATTCACCTAATTGCGGTTGGAGACGCTGATGAAGAAGGCGTAGTTCGAGTATTTTTTGAATTAAATGGCCAGCCTCGCACGGCAAGGGTCATTGATAGATCAAAAGCTGCAACTACTATAAAGCGGCCAGTGGCTGAGCCAGGAAATATCGCACATATTGGTGCGCCAATGCCTGGAGTCATTAGTTCAGTAGTCGCTTCAGTTGGTCAAAAAGTAACCGCAGGAGATTTATTATGCACTATAGAAGCCATGAAGATGGAAACGGGAATAAGTGCCGAAATTGATGGCATTGTTAAAACCATACATTCTCCTGCAGGATCTCAAGTTGATTCAAAGGATTTGCTAATAGAATTTGAGGATTTGTCAAACAAAGCCAAACACCTCTCTAGGTCTGACATTGGCACCCTTCAACCCCAATCAGCATATACTCAGCCGAAGGAATGATAGCATAAAAAAATTACTAAATATAGCATCAAGGATTGAGATGTGTGCCTCGCTCAACGAAGGAGGCCTTTCGCCTTCATCTGGTTTGATACACTCAGATCCAGCCCTCATCCTGATCTCTTGCTCTCCGCTTAGCAGAACGATCTTTCGGGTTACCATATCCGCCGCCACCTGGCGAGCTGATAGATATCTGATCCCCTTTTCGGAACCTAATTCGATTGAACTTACTGGCCGAGGTTTTGTTGCTATCCTCACAGGCACTCACAAAATCCGACGAAGACTTGCGCTTGATCAGAACGCTACCGTTTTGTCCTGCGCCGCCTCCTCTAATGCCCCACGGCGAAATTTTTTGCCGGTCAGACATGAACGACACTTCCATGTCGTCTGAAAGACAGGTCAGCACTTTGTTTACGCCTAAGCCACCTCGGTACTGCCCATCACCGCCACTGCCAGAAATCAAACCCAAAGTTTCAATGCGCCAGGGAAATCTTGTTTCGAAAACTTCAACTGGGTTCATGCGCGAATTGCCGTTGATGCAGTTGGTAGCGTTGTGGCCATCAGCAACAGGTCTGCCGCCCCACCCTGCTCCTGTAAAATCATAGCAAACCGCATAGTTTCCGGATCTCTCGTCAGTTGTGCCAAATAGAAAGTTGGAATGCGTACCGCCGTCAGCGGCAAACGCCCGATCAGGGATCGCTTGAGCCATCGCACCGACAACTGTGTGGCAAATACGAATATGGGTTTCCGTGTTGCCCCCGACCGTTGCAGCCGGGAAATCTGCGTTCACCAGCTTACCGGGAGGTGCAACAATCTTGATTGGTCGGAACGCGCCTGAATTTCGGGGAATTTGCGGATCTGTCAAGTGCAGGATAGCATTATACGTGGCCGACCAGGCCACTGATAGCACCGCGTTAATCGGGCCCAGAGATTGGTTATCACTGCGACTGAAATCAGCAACAATCTTATCGTCGGATACATATACATCAACAGCGATTTTGTAGGCCTGATCGGTTACGCCATCATCTTCCATATAGTCTTCGAAAGAATAGATCCCGTCCGGAATAGATATAATCTCAGCACGCATGCGGCGCTCGGCATAGTCTTTCAGATCTTTGCAGATTTCGCGATACCGGTTGGGCCCGTATTCATTGATCAACTCTATGATCCGAGACTCCCCACGGCTCACAGCACTGATCAATGCCCTGATGTCCCCGTGGTTTTGACGGGGCGTGCGGTGATTGGAAAGCATGATTTTCCAAACTGGCTGAACATCCTCGCCCTTTGCTTGGATCTTAACAGGTGGAACACGCAATCCTTCTTGATAGACTTCGGTCGCTTCACCAGGGAAGCCGCCGGGAACCATGCCACCGACTTCTGCAATATGACCGATTGCCACCGAAAATCCAAAAAACTCACCCTCAA
>JAPKEA010000140.1 GCA_028822275.1 Planktomarina sp.
CATCGTTGCCTCCACCCAATCATTAGCCGTAATTTTTGCGCCTTTGGTTCTTACATATGTCTTTTACGCATCAACTCGTCCCGAAAACAGTTTCAACTTGCCAGGAGCACCATTTCTACTTTCTGCAGCCATTGTTTCCCTAAGCTTGGCTATCTTTGTTACCCGCCCAAAAGGCAGCATCAGTGAAAGAAAGCCACACAATAATCTTACAAAAAGCATAACACCCTGAAGGTTATTTCATCGTTTAAGAGCAAAACCTTTCACTTTCAGTCCTTGATCAAATCATTTTACTGATTAACGATAGTAAAACCACTTCCGGCACTTATGTTGAAATTTCACCCAACGGCACAAGCCTTTTCCGACTTAAAATACGCACAGCGCCAGAATTCCAGTGCAGGCTGTGTTCAAAACCAAACTTCCACCAGCTGGTGGAGTATCATTTGGAGGCAAGTATGAAACTTCAGGACCTCGAAGTCATTGTCACAGCACCCCCTGCTCCAGGTTGGGGCGGTCGCTATTGGATATTCGTAAAACTCACCACCAACACCGGGATAACTGGGGTCGGGGAATGCTACGCGAGCAGCGTTGGACCAACCACAATGACGCATGTTATTCATGATGTCTTTGAACGACATATGCAAAATCAAAGCCCCGAGGATGTCGAGCTGATGTTCAGACGGGCATACTCAAGTGGCTTCACACAGCGTCCAGACCTAACAGTTATGGGTGCGTTTTCAGGGCTAGAAATGGCCTGTTGGGATATAGTAGGCAAAGATCGAAACCGTCCCGTTTGGGCCCTATTAGGCGGCAAAATGAACGATCGCGTCCGGGCTTACTCCTATCTCTACCCCCTTGCGCATCATGATATAATTAGCTTTTGGGGTAATCCTGAGCAATCTGCTGAGGCCGCAGCCGCTGCTATTTCCAAAGGCTACACTGCAGTAAAGTTTGATCCAGCTGGCCCCTACACTCTCCGCGGTGGTCACATGCCATCGATGTCAGACATTAGCCAATCCATAAAACTATGTGCCGCTATTCGTGACGCTGTCGGCGATAAGGCAGATTTACTTTTTGGAACCCATGGTCAATTCAGCACAGCGGGTGCCATTCGTCTTGGAACAGCACTTGAACCCTACTCTCCACTTTGGTTTGAGGAACCCATTCCGCCGGATAACTTTTCTGAAATGGCCAAAGTCGCTCGTGCCGTGACCACGCCGATTGCAACAGGTGAGCGCCTCACAACCAAAGCGGAGTTTGCGGAAGTCCTCCGCCAAGGGGCGGCAACAATATTGCAGCCCGCGCTCGGGAGATCAGGTGGAATTTGGGAAACTAAAAAAATTGCTGCTATTGCAGAAGTGTATAATGCCCAGATTGCCCCACACCTTTATGCAGGCCCAGTCGAATGGGCTGCAAATATTCACCTGTCAATTTCAATTCCAAATACACTAATGGCAGAGACTATTGAGACCCCGTTTCATGACGCTTTGATTAAAGGGGCTATCCGAGTTGACAATGGGTACATTGAAGCGCCACAGGGCGCTGGCTTGGGAATTGATTTTGACGAAAATCTCGCTCGTGCACACCCTTATGACGATGACGGGCAACACCTACACCTAGAGATGCAAGAGGCGCCCTGCGATTATCAAAACATCAATAACTTTACAGGAGGTGCACCGCCCAAAGTGTAACAGCACGTTTAACGTAAACCAAAAATTAACCAGACAGAGGTTGTTAGATACAAATTCTACTAATATTTGTAAATAACAACCAAGGAGATAATTATGGCAGAACCATTACAATACATGTCCGGTTTTGGGAATGACTTTGAAACCGAAGCGCTCCCTGAAGCTTTGCCACAGGGAATGAACAGTCCGCAAAAATGCAATTATGGACTATATGGTGAGCAAATTTCAGGAACTGCCTTCACCGCTCCACAAGGTCAAAATGAACGTACTTGGTGCTACCGTATCAGGCCATCGGTTAAACATACCCACCGATTCTCACGTGTCGAGCTACCATATTGGAAATCTGCGCCACATATCTTGCCAGATGTTGCAAGCTTGGGACAATATCGTTGGGATCCAATTTCGGCACCTACCAAAGGTCTGACATGGCTTACAGGCATGCGAACTATGACCACAGCTGGGGACGTGAACATCCAAACAGGTATGGCTTCACATATTTACCTGGTCACAGAAAGCATGCAGGACGCCTACTTCTACTCCGCCGACAGTGAGATGTTGATTGTTCCACAGGAAGGTCACCTACGGTTTTGCACAGAACTTGGTATCCTTGATGTTGCAGCGCAAGAAATTGCGATCCTGCCTCGGGGTTTGGTCTATAGAGTTGAAGTTTTAAAAGGCCCAGCGCGTGGTTTTGTTTGCGAAAATTATGGCCAAAAGTTTGCACTTCCAAACCGTGGCCCGATTGGCGCAAACTGTCTGGCAAACCGTCGAGATTTCAAAACACCCGTGGCCGCTTATGAAGACCGAGACGTGCCAAGCACAGTCACAGTCAAATGGGCTGGACGGTTTCATGAGACACAGATTGATCATAGCCCTTTGGACATAGTGGCCTGGCATGGGAATTACGCCCCAGTCAAATACGATCTTAAAACATATTGTCCCGTTGGTGCTGTTCTTTTCGACCACCCAGACCCCTCCATCTTTACTGTTCTCACAGCTCCAAGTGGGATTGAGGGTACCGCAAATGTAGACTTCGTCCTGTTCCGAGATCGTTGGCTGGTGGCGGAAAATACTTTCCGCCCACCTTGGTATCATAAAAATGTAATGTCTGAGTTAATGGGGAATATTTATGGTCAATACGATGCAAAACCCAAAGGCTTTCTTCCAGGTGGAATGAGTTTGCACAATATGATGCTGCCGCATGGACCCGATCAAAATAGCTTTGAGCATGCAACGAAAGCCGACCTTGTTCCAAATAAATTGGCAGATACTATGACATTTATGTTCGAAACCCGGTTTCCGCAGCACCTCACACAATTTGCAGCCACTGAAGCCCCATTGCAGGGCGATTACGTGGACTGCTGGGTTGACCTAAAAAAGAGATTTGACGGAACGCCTGGGGAAAAGGACTAAATGTGCCACTTCAAAAAAGCTGGGTTACCAGCGCCAATTCATGTGACTGTCAGTTTCCTCTAAACAACCTACCCTATGGAGTTTTTCTGTAGGCTGCTCTGATGCGCGGTGCGGCATTGCTATTGGTGATTTCATTTTGGATCTAACCGTCACACAGGAGGCCGGGTTGTTAGCGTATAAGAAAGCCAATTTCGAGATGTCTTATTGGAATGATTTCATGTAATCGGGCGCCAATTCGTGGGTGACATTTCGTCATGAAATTTATACTTTGTTAACCGAAGGGCGTGTACATCATGAAATAACCAAGACATGCTTGCTGGCACTTTCTGACGTTCAGTTGCATCTCCCTTTAGTCGTTTCTGAATTCACAGATTTTTATGCAAGCCGCCACCATGCAACAAACGTTGGCAAAATGTTTCGAGGTGTTGAAAACGCACTACCTCTTAATTGGTTGCATGTGCCTGTTGCCTATAATGGCAGTGCCAGTACGGTCGTGGTGAGTGGCACTGAGATTCAGCGGCCGATGGAACAAATTAAAGCAGCTGATAAGATTCTTAGTAGTTGAAACTCATCTAAACAGATGGATTTCAAACTAGAACTAGGAGCCATCATTGGGGCAAACACTGAGATGGGTGCTCACATAACAGTCGCAGAGGCTGATAAGATGATTTTTGGCTATGTTTTGCTAAACGACTGGTCTGCTGCGATATACAAGCTTGGGAATATCAACCGCTGGGCCTATTTCAAGCCAAGGCACTTACAACATCAGTCAGTCCATGGATAGACAGCCCCCTTGCCCTTGCTCCATTTCGAACATCGACACCAAAGCGTGAAGTACCCCTACTGCCTTATTTGCTGGAACCCAGGCCTATGCTGTTTGATATCAATCTATCTGTTAAGCTAAAGACTGAAGAAAGTGTGGCCTCGCACACCATAGCCCAAACGAATTATAGCTACATGTACTATTCTGCCGCACAACAGCTTGCACATCACGCTAGTTCCAGCTGCGCTATGACCGCTGGCGATTTACTTGGTTCAGGCACAATTAGTGGTTGCTTGAATTAAGTTGGAGTGGGAAATACCCCATCACACTCCCCACTGGGCAAACACGTAACTTTTTGGAAGACGGCGATACGCTGGCATTGGAGGGGGTCGCAATCGGTGAAGACTTTCAAATTGGTTTTGGTACATGCTCACGCACTATCAAGAGGGCGAGCTCTTCTAACTAACACGATGTCTGGGGTTTCCAACTTTGTACCAAGCGCATACATCAGATAAAACAGGAGTTAACACATGGCACAGAATATCACGTCCTCAGTCAAAGAAATGGTCGACGCCGCAAATAAGGAAATCACCACACTTTCAGTTGATGAGGCGCGCGCACTAGTCGACAGTGATCACCATGTGATCGTTGATCTTCGAGATATTCGTGAACTCCAACGCAGTGGTAAAATAGCTGGAGCATTCTCTTGCCCACGCGGCATGTTGGAGTTTTGGATTGACCCAAAAAGCCCATATCACAAAGAGATTTTCAATCTGGATAAAACCTACGTATTCTATTGCGCAAGTGCATGGCGTTCAGCTCTAAGCGCAAAACTAGCTCAAGATATGGGACTTGCACCTGTCGCTCATATAGCTGGCGGTTTTTCGGCGTGGCTCAAAGCCGAGGCCCCTGTTGAAAAAGTAACAAAATAAACGCATCCGCTAGTAAGTCCTTTACGTAGTTTATTCTCGACAGACACTTGCATCTAGATAAATACCTACAACGGGCTGACGCGTAACGGTATTTCACTCCATTTAGGTTGCGAAGTTAAAACCTAGGGTCATAATGTATCTTGCACCCTTGACTTGCTGGATTAGCCAGTGTGCTCTTGGGCTGAACAAAAACTGAGGTTAACATGTTGAATTCACCATCACCTGAAGAGCTGCACGAATGGGATAGAGATCATTTTATTCACCCTTGGCATGATATGAATGCCTGGCGGCAGTACGACAATATGTTGGTTCAAAGTGCTGATGGGATCTACATGTACGACGAAACTGGCAAAAAATTTATCGATGGTCCTGGAGGCATGTGGTGCGTTCAAATTGGGTATGGCCAGCGTGAGATGGCCGATGCGATTGCAGCCCAAGTAATGCAGATGCCTTACTCCTCACCCTTTACAAACGTCACTCAGCCCAGCGCAACTTTAGCAAAGAAAATAGCCGATTTGGCGCCTGGTGATCTCAATAATGTTTTTTTTACTACTGGTGGATCGACTGCCGTTGATACAGCACTTCGTGCTATGCAGTTTATGAACAATGTGCTTGGCCGACCAGAAAAGAAGATTATTCTCGCGCGTGAAAAAGGATATCATGGCTCAACATATCTTGCAGCATCTGTGAGCGGTAAGGAACGCGATATTACTAAATTTGATGTAGAAAACCGGCTGGTTCACTTTCTCCCTAACGTAAATCCCTATCTCCGCCCCGATCACATGAGTGTAGAGGATTGGTGCGATGCCAAGTTAGAAGAAATGCGCGACGCAATAACAACTATTGGGCCTGATAAGATAGGTGCGTTTATTGCCGAGCCGATCTTGAGCTCGGGAGGCGTCATTGTGCCGCCTGACGGCTATCATAAGCGCACCTTCGACCTATGCCGAGAACATGATATTCTTTATATCTCAGACGAAGTAGTAACCGGCTTTGGCCGCCTTGGGCATTGGTTTGCCTCTAAAGAGGTTTTCGGCATTCAACCTGACATGATAACCTGTGCAAAGGGTTTGACATCAGGCTACCTACCGCTTGGGGCCTGCATCATCTCCGACGCTATGATGGAGCGTATGACTCATAACGGAGAGATGCTCTTTTCCAACGGATATACCTATTCAGGGCATCCCGTTAGTTGCGCGGCAGCATTAAAAAATATTGAAATTCTAGAACGTGAAAAAATTCTAGAGCATGTGCGCGAGATTGTACCTTACTTTCAGGAAAGATTATCTCAGCTGTCACGCTTTCCAATAGTTGGAGATATACGCGGCCAAGGACTGCTCGGCTGTATCGAAGGACGTTTGACCAAAGATGGCTCACGGCTGGAGGACGAACGTAAAATTGGAACTATGTTGGATGAAGCCTGCAATGATATGGGGCTTATTGTTCGACCGCTGATCAACATGTGTATATTCTCACCTCCTTTAATCATTACCAAACCTCAAATTGATGAGATGTTTGATATACTTGAGCGTGCAATCACCAAAGTCAGCGCCACCTTTGCCAAGGAAGCCTAGATTATCTAATCTCGCAGAAAGTCATGCTTGATCAAAGCAAAAATTTCCTTATATTGGAAAAAGTTTCCTATAGTGGAAATAAGTTTTTAATTGGGAAGCTGCAATGCCTGATAAAGTAAAGCGTACTCCTCTGTATGATTTGCATGTCGAACTTGGTGGTAAAATGGTTGATTTTGCGGGTTGGGAAATGCCCCTGCAATACGCCACGGGTATTATGGCAGAACACACTCAATGCCGAACACAAGCTGTCCTTTTCGATGTTAGCCATATGGGCCAAGTTATATTAACGGGTGGCGACGTTGCGCTAAAGTTAGAATCCCTGGTTCCCGCGGCCTTAGACGAGTTGCGGGTTGGGAAAGCCCGATACACATTTTTTACCAATCATGACGGCGGTATAATGGATGATCTCATTGTCTCCAACGCCGGCGATCATCTATTTGTCGTGGTGAACGCCTCAATGCGAAACCAAGATATCCAATACCCTCAAGGTTTTCTTGCATGTATTGG
>JAPKEA010000141.1 GCA_028822275.1 Planktomarina sp.
CGAAGCGTAAGACGCTTTATGCTGATGCTCAGAAGTTAATGCAAAAAGAGCTTCCGATTTTGGTTCCAGTATTCTTTGACCTGCTTGGGGCAAGTCGTAGCTATGTTGAGAATTATAATCTCCATCCACGCGGTGCCACGTTTAGTCTAGAAAAAGTTAGTTTGGGTGCAGGAGCGCCTGAACGATAATGGTTGTTGGCCCAGTGGGATTTCTGCTGGGCCAGTCGAATAAGAAACTGATAATTTTATGTCCTTACAATACATTTTGAATCGATTTTTTTACCTCACTATAACTGCCTTTGTTGTGTCGTTATTGGTGTTTTGTATTACGCAAATTCTTCCTGCAAATGCAGCGACTATGTTACTTGGGGAATATGCCACGCAAGATGCTTTGATTGCCTTAGAACAAAAGCTTGGTCTGGATCAACCCGCATATATACAATATTTCAATTGGATTAGTGGTGTTGTTCAAGGAGATTTAGGGACGTCTTTGCGTTCAGGACTTCCCGTTTCAGATACGATTTTTCAAGCACTTGGACGGTCCTTAATTCTTGCAGCTTTTTCCTTGCTGGCCGTGGTCATTATAGCGATTCCACTTGGCGTTCTTGCTGCAGTTCACCGGGGAAAAGTGACTGACTTTGTGGTTAGTCTTATATCTTACGTTGGAATATCACTTCCTGAATTTGTTTTGGCAACGCTGCTTCTAGTTTGGTTGACAGGACCTGAAATTGGTATGTTTCCAGCCAGTGGTTATGTGCCCATCACAGAAAGTTTTTGGAACGGCCTGTGGCATATTTCATTGCCAGTCATCACTCTTGCTATCGTCTTAACAGCTCATGTGATGCGAATGGTTCGATCTGAAATGGCTGATGCCCTGCAGACTGATTATGTTTTAGCAGCCAGATTGCGGGGCCTTTCAGCAACCACCGTTTTGTTTCGCCACGCGCTGCGTAATTCCTTATTGCCAACCATAACCGTTCTGGCTTTGGATGTGGGATATTTGATTGGTGGTATTATTGTTGTTGAAGAAATTTTTGCTTTTCCCGGCATTGGCCGATTACTTATTGTCTCTATTCAGGAACGTGATTTACCAATGATCCAGGCCGGAGCCCTGGTTATGGCTTTCACTTATGCGATCGCAAACCTGGCCGCTGATATGGCATATGTTTATCTTGATAGGCGGATTCAATATGTCTGATTTTACTTCACGATTTTTCCGTCAACCACAAGGCATTGTCAGTGCGGTGCTCCTTACAATTCTAATTGTTGAGGTGGCTCTGGGTCCTTTACTAGCTCCTTATGATCCAGAAACGTTTCATGTTAAAAGCCGTTTGCTTGGCCCTTCACCTGATTTCTTTTTGGGCACAGACCAATTTGGTCGTGATATTTTAAGTCGCATCCTCTGGGGCGCCAGAACAACTATTCTCCTGAGTCTTATAGCCACTCTTATAGGCGCAGTTGCCGGTGGCATACTTGGCATTATTTCTGGATATCTTGGGGGACGTATTGACGAACTTGTAATGCGGTTTGTTGATGCACTAATGGCTATACCCAGCTTGTTATTTGCGCTTCTGATTATCACTGTCCTTGGCCCAAGCGGCATCAATGCTGTAATAGCAATTGGTATTGCTTTCTCGCCAGGGATGGCACGAATAGCGAGGAGCGTCACTTTATCTGTCAAAACCAGCGACTATGTATCCGCCGCTGTTGCACGAGGAGAATCCACAATGTGGATCATGTCACGTGAAATTGCCCCAAATATGTTAGCACCAGTTATTATTGAGGCAACAATTCGCGTGGCTTTTGCAATTATGTTGCTGGCGACGTTAAGTTTTTTAGGCTTAGGGTCACAGCCACCTTCTCCAGAATGGGGGCTCATGATTTCTGAAGGCCGGGCATTTATGTTTCGAAATGCATGGGCGATATTTTGGCCTGGTCTGTCCATCGCCATCGTCGCCATAACGTTTAACCTGTTAGGGGACGCTCTGCGTGATGCTCTCAACCCAAAGAATTGATAATAGTATGGATGCTACTAAAACATTAAGGATACAGGGATATTCCATTTCTTTCGGCGAAGGCGAGAGAGCTCTCAAAGTCCTCGATGACATCAATCTTGATATTGGTCGTGGTGAAGTTGTTGGTTTGGTTGGTGAGTCAGGTTCCGGTAAAAGCACATTAGCTTTAGCCATTATGCGCGCTTTACAGGGGCGAACATCTGGTGAAGCAGGTGACATGCTGTTGGGCAGTGATTCTTTGTGTGATCTTGACGAGCAAGGGCTGAATGAGATTCGAGGTAAACGGATCGCCATGGTTTTTCAGGATCCGGGTGGATCGCTAAACCCCACCTTGACCTTGGGAGAACACTTCAGGCAAACACTTAATCGACACAGCGACCTTGCGCCTGGCGACATTATAAAAGAAACGCACCGTTTGCTCAGCATGGTTGGCCTGCCAGATGCGAGTACGATGGCGCTCAAATTTCCCTATGAGGTGTCTGGTGGAGAAAAGCAGCGGGCGGTTATTGCGTTAGCGTTCGCCTGTAACCCTGAACTTATTTTATTTGATGAACCAACATCTGCTTTAGACGCAACGACAGCAGTGAATATACTTGATCTATTTCGTGAGTTGCAAAAACAGACTGGTGTATCGGCATTATTTATATCTCACGACCTTGGCGTGGTTCGTGAGATTGCACACCGAGTTGCTGTTATCTACGCTGGACGGATTTTGGAGATAGGGTCTGTTGAGAAATTATATGCCGAACCCCGTCACCCATATACACGTTCGTTGTTGGCTAGCCTACCTACGCCATCTTTAGGAGAGGAAAACCAGCCACTTGTTTCCATTGCAGGATCATTGCCAGATAGAACTGTTCCTATCATTGGCTGTAACTTTGCAGAACGGTGCCAATTTGCCACCAAAAAATGTTGGAAAGAGCCGATTGACCTAGTGCCAGATAATGAGCATGCTGTGGCCTGCCCCTACTGGGAATCAGCCCTCTCAATAAAAATTCATTCCAATGATGAAACGCCAACTATTAAGGGTGCAGCTACAGAGCGTGTTCGGCGATTGTCTATGGAAAACCTTTCTGTGGAAATTGGCCGACCAGATTTGTTTGCTCGGTTGATGGGACGAGAGTCCAAAATAATTCACGCTGTTAACAATGTAGACTTGGTTTTGCATGGTGGTGAAACCTTAGGGTTGGTCGGAGAATCTGGATGTGGAAAATCCTCCTTGGCAAAGGCTCTGGTCGGGTTGCGCGAATTTAAGGGAAGAGTTCTTCTTGGTGACACACCCGTTCACTCTCTTGGCCACATGGGAAAATCATATCGCAAGCGGGTTCAGATCATTTTCCAAAACCCTGACCTTTCTTTAAATCCTAGGCAATCGATTGCAACTATTTTATCTCGCCCATTGAAACTTTATCAGAGTGATACTTCAGGTAATCTATCAGACAGGATCGAAAAATTGTTGCAAACCGTTAATTTGCCCGCCAATTTTGCGTCCCGGTATCCTCATGAACTTTCAGGTGGAGAGAAACAACGTATTGCCATTGCGCGGGCATTGGCTGCTGAACCAGAAGTTATCATCTGCGACGAAATCACGTCTGGTTTGGATGCTTCGATTCAAGCCTCAATTGTCAATTTATTGCGTAACATCCAAGCAAAAACGGGTATATCATATTTGTTTATTACACACGATTTGAATTTATTACGTCATATCGCGGACCGCGTTGCTGTCATGTATCTTGGAGAAGTAGTTGAAATCAGACCAGCCAATAAGATAGGAATTCCTCCCTATCATCCATATACAGAAGCCTTACTCAGTTCGGCGCCTGTTTTGGACTCAAATTTAGAATTCAGACGCATTCGCTTAGAAGGAAGTTTGCCAAGCCGGATTGGTCGTGTACTGGGATGCCCCTTCGCAAGTCGTTGCCCCCATCGTATTGGTACTATTTGTGAGACTGAGAAGCCCTATCGAAGAGATATTGGGCCCGACCACTGGATCCAGTGCCACCTAGATGCCGGTTCTTTGATGGCCGTTCCTCCTATATGGAGCACCCCAAATTCGTCGCCACCTATATAATTAGGAGTATATATAATGCTGTCAGTCAAAAACATAGTCGAATTGATCGATGAGCAGGAAAGTATTGATTTCCTGGCAAAAATGATCCAACACAAAAGCTATACAGAAACTGAAGGTGAAATTGCTTTAGCTACCTTTATGCGCGATGAAATGGTAAATCTTGGGCTGGATGCTCAGTTACAACCTGTCGCTGAGAATAGGGTCAACGCGATTGGCACACTAAGAGGAACGGGTGGCGGTAAAAGTCTCTTGTTCAACGGTCATTTGGATACGAACCCGGTCACGGAAGGCTGGAGCGTTGATCCCTGGAGTGGGTTGGTTAAAGACGGTTGTATTTTTGGCCTTGGCGTATCCAATATGAAGGCCGGCGACGCAGCTTATTTCTCAGCAGTGCGGACTTTGGTTAAGGCAGGGTTGCGGCCTGCCGGAGATGTGGTCCTGACCTATGTTGTTGGTGAATTACAAGGAGGTATTGGTACGGTTCGAGCAATCGAACAGGGCGTGCATGCGGATTACTTCGTCAATTGCGAACCTACCGATGTCGCCGCCGTAACTTTGCATGCAGGTGCCTTTGTCATCATTGTTGAGTTGGAAGGAGTGACGCGACATATATCTAAGCGTGAAGATGCAGTTGATGTTATCTCAGCATCCTCGGTATTAGTACCTCGGTTGAATGCTATGACCTTCTCAGGCGCTGAAAGTGCTATACATGAATCTGTTAATCGGGCAAATATTGGAACAATTAGGGCATCTCTATCCCGTGATTTTCATGACTGGCGTCCTCCGCAAATCGCAGACTTTGCACGTCTTACAGGTACGGTCCGTTACTCACCGTCACAGTCACAGGATTCGGTTTTAGCAGATATTAGAGTTGAACTTAACAAACTTGAGATGGAATTCCCGGGGTTAAGAGCGTCCGTCAAGTCAGAAGAGTCTGAGACCGGTCGGCCTTTAATGCTGCCTTTCGAGGTTGACACAAACTCGCGTATCGTAAGTGCAACAAATAACGCTTATAAGCAGTTGCGCGGTGTTAATCAGCCAACAGGTGCGATCGCTCCTCCTTGTTTTTTTGGAACTGATGCTTCGCACTTTCTGCACCAAGCGGGTATGGAGGGTATAGTATGCGGACCGGGTGGGAAGTTTAACACTATGCCTGATGAGCGGGTTGAGCTGAAAGACTATCTGGATGCAGTGCGCCTCTACTTGATGCTGATACTCGATATTTGTGGCCCTGTCGGGGATATGTAACTTTGGATATCCCAGATTGTTTTCAGTGGCGTATAGATAAACTCCGTCGAGCAACTGCTGACGCGGGTGCTAGCCTTTATCTAGCGGATCATGGAGAGTTGATGGGCTGGCTTACCGGCTATCAAGGGACAGAAACTATGTACCGGGCTGTTCTGATACCAGTTGTAGGCCCGATTTGGGCGGTTGTGCGCAAGCTTGATGCCCCACAAGTTATTTCGCGGAGCTGGCTGCACAATGTTATTGGTTTTGATGACTGGGCGGACCCAATTACGGAAGTCGCCAACTCGGTTATAGCGAGAAATTTCGGTTCTGCAAAAATTTTAACTGACAGCGCCTCCTACTCCTTTACCGCCCATATGTTATCGCGGTTATCCGCAGAGCTGCCAGATGCAACTTTTGTTTTTAACCCAGGCTTAAGTGATAAAATCCGTGCCGTAAAAGATACCTCTGAAATTGATACGTTGCGTCAATCTTCTAAAATAGCCGATCAATCAATGGAGCGTCTTCGCTCCGAAATTTGCGTTGGGATGACATCACGAGATGCGGGCGCCATAGCCGCATCAAGTTATATGAAATTTGGCGGCGATGATGGTCAGGTTGGCCGGATTTGCCTAGGGCGTGGCAGTACAGGCTTTCTCCACGCTGAATTGGATGATGTTCCTCTGCGAGAAGGTGACGTCCTTCATGCAGAATTGGTACCGAAGGTACAAGGTTATAGTTCTCGCTTAATGCGCCCGATAGCCATCGGCAAGGTCTTGCCCAAAAGTGAAGCAATTACTAACGCTTTAATCTATCATCAAGATCAACAAATATCTGCGATGATCTCTGGGCAAGTGGCTGCTGATGTGGATGCAGTGCTTCGTAATGGATTGCTTAAGGACGGCGTGCGCGAAGTTTACGAAAATGTATCAGGCTATATGTTGGGATTGTACGGCAGGACACCTCGGTCCAGCGATTTCTCCCACGTATTTTTACCTAACAGCGACTGGACGCTGCAATCCGGAATGGTTTTTCACATGTACACGTCTGCTGAGGGCATTGGGATCAGTGAGACAGTCCTTGTAACAGATCAAGGTGGCTATAGACTGACCCAAACACCAAGACAGATACTTGTTTCTGGCCCTCAGACATAGGGAGTTAAAATACTGTATTCAATACTGCCTGAGGTCGATTTTATATTTTCTCGTAATAAGTGCTGAAAACCTAGAAACTGAGGACGTAATCACAGTAAAGAATTTTGATCGCTGGCGTTTTTCATTGGAAGGTGTGCTCGCGAAGCGAAAGTTCAAGCCCCAACGCTACATTGACACGTTTTCAACCCATATGGCGCATGAGCTTGCTAATAACGGTGCAGGCATAGCGCTTATCGACCTTTTAACTGCCTCTTCCTTTGGAACTGAAAATCTCTCAATCAAACGGTTTGAACCTGAATTATTTTTCGAAACAAGCATTATGACACCTGAACATTGGCCGCTATCACAGCTGGCAGTACAACTAATTAGTGATTTATCCGAACAAGCAAAGAAAACAGAAATTGAG
>JAPKEA010000142.1 GCA_028822275.1 Planktomarina sp.
CGAAGCGTAAGACGCTTTATGCTGATGCTCAGAAGTTAATGCAAAAAGAGCTTCCAATTTTAGTTCCAGTCTTCTTTGACCTGCTTGGAGCAAGTCGCAGCTATGTTGAAAATTATAACCTCCACCCACGAGGCGCTACGTTTAGTCTTGAGAAGGTTACCCTGGGTGCAGGCGCGCCTAGACGGTAAATGTGATTGGCCCAGCGGAATTCCTGCTGGGCTAGCCCTATTAGAAACTGGCAATTTTATGTCCTTACAATACATCTTAACTAGAATTTTTTATCTCTTTATAACTGCCCTCGTTGTATCGTTGTTGGTTTTTGGTATTACGCAGATTTTACCTGCCAATGCAGCTACCATGTTGCTTGGAGAATTTGCGACACCAGATGCTTTGGTTGCCCTAGAACAAAAGCTTGGTCTGGATCAGCCCGCCTATAAACAATACTTTAATTGGATCAGCGGTGTTATTCAAGGAGATCTAGGGACGTCTTTGCGTTCCGGCCTTCCCGTGTCAGATACAGTTTTTCAAGCACTTGGGCGGTCACTAATTCTTGCAGCTTTTTCATTGCTGGCTGTTGTCATTATCGCGATTCCACTTGGCGTTCTTGCTGCTGTGCACCGAGGAAAAGCGACTGATTTTGTGGTTAGCCTAATGTCTTATGTCGGAATATCGCTTCCTGAATTTGTTTTGGCAACACTGCTTCTAGTTTGGTTGACAGGCCCTGAAATTAGCATGTTTCCAGCCAGTGGTTATGTGCCCATCACAGAAGATTTTTGGAACGGCCTGTGGCATATTTCATTGCCTGTTATCACTCTTGCTATCGTCTTAACAGCTCATGTGATGCGAATGGTTCGATCTGAAATGGCTGATGTTTTACATGCTGATTATGTTTTAGCAGCCAGATTACGGGGCCTTTCAACAACTACCGTTTTGTTTCGCCATGCACTTCGTAATTCCTTACTGCCAACCATAACCGTTCTGGCTTTGGATGTGGGGTATTTGATTGGTGGCATCATTGTTGTTGAAGAAATTTTTGCTTTTCCCGGTATTGGCCGATTGCTTATTGTCTCTATTCAGGAGCGCGATTTGCCAATGATCCAAGCTGGAGCCCTGGTTATGGCTTTCACTTATGCGATCGCAAACCTGGCCGCTGATATGGCATATGTTTATCTTGATCGGCGCATTCAATATGACTAATTTTGCTTCACGGTTTTTACGTCAGCCGCAAGGCATTATCAGTTTGGCACTCCTTACATTTCTAATTGTCGAGGTGGCACTGGGTCCCTCACTAGCCCCTTATGATCCGGAAACGTTTCATATTAAAAGCAGGTTGCTTGGCCCTTCACCGGAATTCTTTTTGGGCACAGACCAGTTTGGGCGTGATATTTTAAGTCGCCTCCTTTGGGGAGCCAGAACAACTATTTTGCTGAGCCTTCTTGCCACTCTCATAGGCGCAGTTGCCGGTGGCGTGCTTGGTATTATTTCCGGATACCTCGGGGGACGCATTGACGAAGTTGTGATGCGATTTGTTGATGCCTTAATGGCTATACCCAGCCTGTTATTTGCGCTCCTGATTATAACCGTCCTCGGACCAAGTGGCATAAATGCAGTGATCGCAATCGGTATTGCGTTCTCGCCAGGGATGGCGCGAGTAGCAAGGAGCGTCACTTTATCTGTCAAAACCAGCGACTACGTATCCGCCGCTATTGCGCGGGGAGAATCCGTAATGTGGATAATGACACGCGAAGTCGCTCCAAACATGTTAGCGCCAGTTATTATTGAGGCAACAATTCGCGTGGCTTTTGCAATTATGTTGCTGGCAACGTTAAGTTTTTTAGGCTTAGGGTCGCAGCCGCCTGCACCAGAATGGGGACTCATGATTTCGGAGGGCAGAGCATTTATGTTTCGAAATGGATGGACCATTGTTTGGCCTGGTCTGTCCATCGCCATCGTTGCCATAACTTTTAATCTATTGGGGGACGCTTTGCGTGATGCCCTCAACCCAAAGAATGGATGATACTATGGATGCGCCCAAGACATTAAGGATACAGGGATATTCCATTTCTTACGGTGAAGGTGAGAGAGCTCTCAAAGTCCTCGATAACATCAACCTTGATATTGGCCATGGCGAAGTTGTTGGCTTGGTTGGTGAGTCAGGTTCCGGCAAAAGTACATTGGCTTTCGCTATTATGCGCGCTTTACGTGGGCGAACATCCGGCGAAGCGGGTCAAATGCTGTTGGGCACCGATTCCTTGCGTGATCTTAACGAGCAAGGGCTGAACAAAATTCGAGGTAAGCGGATCGCTATGGTTTTCCAAGATCCGGGTGGATCACTAAATCCCACTCTGAGCTTGGGAGAGCATTTCAGGCAAACACTTACTCGACACAGCGGCCTAACACCTGACAAGATTATAAAAGAAACGCACCGCTTGCTCAGCATGGTTGGCCTGCCAGATGCGAGTACGATGGCCCTCAAATTCCCGTATGAGGTGTCTGGTGGCGAAAAGCAGCGAGCGGTAATTGCGTTAGCATTCGCCTGTGACCCTGAGCTGATTTTATTTGATGAACCAACATCTGCATTAGATGCAACGACAGCAGCGAATATACTTGATCTATTTCGTGAGTTGCAAAAACAGACCGGCGTGTCGGCATTATTTATATCTCATGACCTGGGTGTGGTTCGTGAGATTGCACACCGGGTTGCGGTTATCTACGCCGGACGGATTTTGGAGATAAGCCCTGTTGAAGAATTATATGCCGCGCCCCGTCATCCGTATACACGTTCATTGTTGGCTAGCTTACCTAAACCATCTGTAGGAGAGGAAAACCAACCGCTCGTTTCCATTCCAGGGTCATTGCCAGATCGAACTCTTCCGATCATCGGCTGTAATTTTGCTGACCGGTGCCAATTTGCCACCAAGAAATGTTGGCAAGAGCCGATTGGTCTGGTGACTGCCAAAGAGCATGCTGTGGCCTGCCCTTACTGGGAGTCAGTCCTTTCAATAAAAATTAATTCTGGTGATGAAACGTCAGCTATTAAAGGCGCGAATACAGAGCGTGTTGCGCGACTGTCTATGGAAAATCTTTCTGTAGAAATCAGCCGGCCAGATTTGTTTGCTTGGCTGATGGGGCGAAAACCTGAAACAATTCACGCTGTTAACAATGTAGACTTGGTTTTGCATGGTGGTGAGACCTTAGGACTGGTTGGAGAATCTGGGTGTGGGAAATCATCATTGGCAAAGGCCCTGGTTGGGTTGCGCAAATTCAAAGGAAGAGTTCTTCTTGGTGATACACCTGTATACTCGCTTAGCGACATGGGGAAACCATATCGCAAACAGGTTCAGATCATTTTCCAAAACCCAGATCTTTCATTAAATCCTAGACAATCGATCGCAACTATTTTGTCTCGACCATTGAAGCTTTATCAAAAGGATTTTTCAGATAGTATCCCAAATAGAATCTCAAAATTGTTGCAAAGGGTTAATCTGCCAGCCGATTTTGCGTCCCGATATCCTCATGAACTTTCAGGTGGAGAGAAACAACGAGTAGCCATTGCGCGGGCATTGGCTACCGAACCAGAAGTTATCATCTGCGACGAAATCACGTCTGGTTTGGATGCTTCAATTCAAGCCTCTATCGTCAATTTATTACGCAAAGTTCAAGTGGAAACGGGCATATCATATTTGTTTATTACACATGATTTAAATTTATTACGCCATATCGCGGACCGCGTTGCGGTCATGTATCTTGGAGAAATAGTGGAGGTCAGACCAGCAAATAAGATAGGGGTTCCTCCTTACCAACCCTATACAGAGGCGTTGCTCAGTTCAGCGCCTGTTTTAGACTCAAATTTAGAACTTAGACGCATTCGCCTAAAAGGAAGTTTGCCAAGTCGGATTGGTCGTGTAACAGGATGCTCTTTCGCAAGTCGTTGCCACCATAGAATTGGTACTATTTGCGATACAAAGAAACCTTGTCGAAGGGATATACGGCCCGGCCACCGGATTCGGTGTCACTTAGATACCGATATTTTGCTAGCTGTTCCTCCTATATGGAGCACCCAAAAACTCTCATCACCTGATAATTAGGAGTATAGGTAATGCTGGAAGTCAAAAATATAGTTGCATTGATCGATGAGCAGGAAAGTATCGATTTTCTGATAAAAATGGTCCAGCATAAAAGCTATACCGAAACTGAAGGTGAAATTGCTTTAGCTACCTTCATGCGCGATGAAATGGCGAAACTTGGACTAGATGCTCATTTACAATCCGTTGCAGATAAAAGGGTCAACGCGATTGGAACACTGAAAGGAACAGGCGGCGGTAAAAGCCTGCTATTCAATGGTCATTTGGATACGAACCCGGTCACGGAAGGCTGGAGCGTTGATCCCTGGAGTGGACTGGTCAAAAATGGCTGCATTTTTGGCATTGGCGTGTCCAATATGAAGGCCGGTGACGCCGCTTATTTCTCAGCAGTGCGGACTTTGGTTAGGGCGGGATTGCGGCCTGCTGGAGATGTTGTACTGACCTATGTTATTGGTGAATTACAGGGAGGCATTGGTACGGTTCGAGCTATCGAACAGGGCGTACGCGCGGATTACTTCGTCAATTGTGAACCTACTGATGTAGCCGCTTTAACTTTGCATGCCGGTGCCTTTGTCATAATTGTTGAGTTGAAAGGAGTGACCCGACATATATCGAAACGTGAAGAAGCGGTTGATGTTATCGCCGCGTCCTCAGTATTAATACCCAGGTTGAATGCTATAACGTTCTCAGGCGCTGAAAGTGCTATACATGAGTCCGTTAACCGGGCAAATATTGGCACGATTAGGGCATCTCTCTCGCGTGATTTCCATGATTGGCGTCCTCCGCAGATTGCAGACTTTGCACGCCTGACAGGCACAGCCCGTTACGCGCCCTCACAGTCCCAAGGTTCTGTTTTAGCAGATATTAGGGGTGAACTTAATAAGCTTGAGAAAGAGTTTCCCGGTTTAAGCGCATCTGTCAAATCAGAGCAGTCAGAGAACGGTAGGCCGTTGATGTTGCCCTTCGAAGTTGACAAAAAATCGCGGATCGTAAGTGCAACAAATACCGCTTATAAACAGTTACGTGGTGTTGAACAGCGAACAGGTGCGATCGCCCCTCCCTGTTTTTATGGAACAGATGCTTCACATTTCATGCACCAAGCGGGCATGGAGGGTGTAGTTTGCGGGCCAGGTGGGAAATTTAACACTATGCCTGATGAACGAGTCGAGCTCAAAGACTATCTAGATGCGGTGCGTCTCTATTTGATGCTCATACTCGATATTTGCGGCCCTGTTCAGGATATATAACTATGGATATTCCAATTCACTTTCAGCACCGTATAGAAAAACTCCGTCGAGCAACCATTGAAGCAGGTGCCAACCTTTATCTGGCGGATCATGGTGAGTTGATGGGTTGGCTAACCGGCTATCAAGGAACAGAAACCATGTACCGGGCTGTTCTGATACCAGTTGCCGGTCCGATTTGGGCGGTTGTGCGCAAGCTTGATGCTCCACAAGTCAGTTCGCAAGGCTGGCTGCAAAATGTTATTGGTTTTGATGATTGGGCGGACCCAATTAGGGAAGTTGCTAACTCGATTACAGTGAGAAATTTCGGTTCTGCAAAAATTCTAACCGACAGCGCCTCCTACTCCTTTACCGCCCATATGTTATCGCGGTTATCAGCCGAGCTCCCAGATGCTACTTTTGTTTTCAACCCAGGCTTAAGCGATCAGATCCGGGCCATAAAAGATACTTTTGAAATCAGGACAATACGTCAGTCTTCAAAAATAGCGGATCAATCAATGGAGCGTCTTCGCTCTGAAATTGGCGTCGGGATGACATCACGAGATGCAGGTGCCATAGCGGCCTCAAGTTATATGAAATTTGGCGGCGATGATGGTCAGGTTGGCCGGATTTGCTTAGGGCAAGGCGGTGCAGGCTTCCTCCACGCTGAATTAGATGACACGCCTCTGCGAGAAGGCGACGTACTTCACGCAGAATTGGTGCCAAAAGTAAAACGTTATAGCTCTCGCTTGATGCGCCCTATTGCGATCGGGAAAGCCTTGCCCAATAGTGAATCCATTACTATGGCTCTTATCTATCATCAAGATCAACAAATCGCAGCGATGATCTCGGGGCAGGTGGCTGCTGACGTGGATGCAGTGCTTCGTAATGGATTGCTTAAGGACGGCGTGCGCGAAGTTTACGAAAATGTATCTGGCTACATGTTGGGCCTGTACGGCAGGACGCCTAGGTCTAGCGATTTCTCCCATGTATTTTTACCTAACAGCCACTGGACGCTACAATCTGGAATGGTTTTCCACATGTACACGTCTGCTGAAGGCATCGGGATTAGTGAGACTGTTCTTGTAACAGATCAAGGGGGCGAAAGACTGACCCAAACACCAAGACAGATACTTATTTCTGGACCCCAAACATAAGGAGTTAAATACTGGTAAGCAATTTGACCTGAGGTCGATCCTCAGTGGTTGCCACAAACTGAGACTATCCCTCATGGTCCAATATTTCGACCTCAACAACCAGAAAAACTACCCCCAATGAATTTTCCGCCCCAACACTAAAGATCCAAGGGCCGCGACGCGGGGCCCTTGGATAAGGGGTCTCCTAGGCGCCCACCACCGCTGAACTGTAACAGTTGGCACCAGTAAACCCCCATCACCATTGAAGAGCAGCTGTGTCACCGCAACATGGTCCACTGTCAAAGTTAGGCCACAGCACCCCCGGACCGTGGTGCGCGGCGCGGGGGCCGTGCGGCGGGATGGGCAATCCATGAGTTGAGCACCCCAAACAAAACTCCGTCTCAATGAA
>JAPKEA010000583.1 GCA_028822275.1 Planktomarina sp.
CATAGCCCCCCACCTATCGCCCCAGAGATACCGTTTATAACGCGTTGATCTGCTTGGATTGCCGACTGTGCCCACTGGCCAAATTCACCACCATCGCAAATCAAAATAGACTTGGATGCCCTCTCTAATTGTCGTTGAACCGCAGCACACAACTGGGCTGGAGTAATCTTACCACTATTCACCTTATCTTTTTCAGAATAATCACGTGTCGTAATCAAATTAGCAACTTCTGTACGCCATTCATAACGCCCCGTATTGCCTATGACAGCCACGATTAAATCATCTATGATATCTCTTGGATCAACGGCAAAACATGCGGCCAACTGAGTGCCTAAATTTAAGTGAGCACGGCTACGTTCATTCACATCAGCTTCGACCACGATCCATTTACAAGATTGGTCAAATGTGGTGGGGCTGCCAAAGTTTAGTGTAAAATCAATCCGCTTACCCAGACAAACAATTACATCAGCTTGCAAAAGAGCTTGCGAAAAATTCCCAAGTGCAGGATCTTTCAAACCTCTTGGGCTCTCCATCACTACAACAGGTGCATCCAATGCGTCACTTAATGCATGAAGGCGGCCAGGGTTTCGAGTTTCGTTCAGCGCAGGTCCACATATTACCAACGGGCGCTTTGCTTCTGTTAGAGTTTGCAAAACCAGTCGAATATCTCCATCATTTAGTCTCATTCGTTCTTTGGCAAATGCGTTTGAACTTGGCACAATACTGCCATAGACATCGGCATCGACCAAATCAAAAGGTAACGCCATGTGAACAGGTCCAGGGCGGCCTGATTTTGCCGTACGAATGGCACGCGCTGTATCAAAGCCAAAGTCACTTACTCGTGTTGACCTAAATGATAGCTTCGTTACTGGGGCTGTCATTGACACCTGATCGAGTTCTTGAAACGCGCCGCGTCCATCTTGGCTAATCGGGGAATCACCTGTCAGAAACAGAACTGGCGTCTGAGATTCCAAACAAGTAAACAAAGAGCCTAACGCATTGGCAGCCCCTGCTCCAGCAGTTACCATCGCCACAGCAATCTCACCCGTCAACTGAGCATAAGCCTCAGCCATAAATACGGCTGCAGCCTCGTGCCGAGTATGAATAATTTGAATTTTAGCATCAAAACAAGCGTCATATATTGGCATAATTTGATTCCCAGAAAGCGAGAAAATTCTAGTGACACCCGCCGCTGCTAATGTCTTAACTAAAAAGTCAGCACCCCTCATTTTATCTTCCTTTTTTCATTAGCATCTGTTGCGATCATGCAGAAAGACCACCCATACAGCAATATTTTATATCTAGGTATTCGTCGATTCCATATTTTGGTTCTTAACGACCAAATCCTGTTTTCTTGGCACCAACAAACGGAGCAACTTTGCTTGGTGCCACGACTTCGTTTATTCTATCCTTATCTTGTTCCAGCGCATCAGAGACGCACCAAACTCTAGCTAAATTAATAGTAAGTTATTCTTATTGCAAAGCACCAATACCTAACATTAAGTGAAAGTTAAGCTTACATAATTAGAAATAAGTCATGTTTACCCCAATACTTAAGATCCTCATTGATAATGAAAAATATAGTACTTTCAGCGCCAGCATAGATTCTATTTTTATTACACACACAGCCGTTAGTCAGGAAAAGAAAACGCTCGAAACAGAATCGAATATAGCTTTACGTGATCGCATTAGCCAAACTCCAGCGCTTACAATGATAATCCGCGCAATGGCCGCTAGCACGAAGAAGTTTGCCAATACACAAATATTGTGTGCAACACCGCAACTCCAGAAAATTTTGAGCCGGAAAATACATATGTTATGTAGTAAATATAAAATATTGAATTATATGGAAAATTGGTAGCGGGACAGGGACTTGAACCCCGGACAC
>JAPKEA010000143.1 GCA_028822275.1 Planktomarina sp.
GAGTTGCGGCCTGGTTGGGTTTATAAAAAGATAGCTTTGTGTAGATCCTTGATTGCACTCAACATGAGGGAAGAGGCTATTGGAATTATCAACGCTTTACCACAAAGTCTTAATCCCAACATTCTGACATTACGATCTTGGAAAGCGAACCAAACTGGCGATATTGAAACAGCAAAAGACATCTGGAAACAACAAAAATCCATACATTTCATACCTCAAATCAAAGCTATTAATCCAGATATCTTACACCGAAAAGACGAAAACTCAATTTTATGTAAGCAAAATGAAATAAGATTAATCACGGCAATACGAAATGAAAAGTGGAGATTACCTTGGTTTTTAGATTATTATCGTAACCTTGGCGTTGACCGCTTCTTTTTTATAGACAATGCGTCCACTGATGGATCAGGAGATTTTTTACGGGCTCAATCAGATGTTCATCTATTTTGGACAAATCAATCATATTTTGAATCAAAATCTGCGTTAAGATGGATTAATCATTTGGTCAGAGAGTACCCGACTGATGGTTGGGTGATTTATGTCGACGTTGATGAAGCCCTTGTTTTTCCAAATATTGAAAACTCCAATTTACGACGCCTTACAGATTACATGGAATACAAGCATGAAGAAGTATTGCCAGCCTTCATGCTTGATATGTTTGGGGACAAAGCCCAAAATTCAGATGTAGATACAACATTTGATTTTTTTAATGATTATAAATTATTTAACAATAACTACACATTCACTCCAGTAGAAAACTGTCCCTATTTTAAAGCAAACGGAGGCGCTATGCGGCAAATCCATCCGGCGCAGATGCTCGCTAAAACACCGTTGATCCGGGATCAACGCGGCATAGAGTTCTTACAGAGCAGTCACCGTATAAGTCCCTCCAAAGTTTCTAAAATTTCAGGCACTCTACTTCATTTCAAACTAGCTGGCGATTTTCGATCTGCCTTCAAAGAGGAATCTAAAAATATAGACAGAGGTGGATGTCAAAAACGATATACAGATTTCAACAATTATTTTGAAAAAAATGCTCTTGGAACACTAACGGACAAAACAACCATGCTATACCAAAGTAGTCAGCAACTTATAGATTTAGGGCTGATTAAATGTCCGGATGAGTTTTGGAATTATCCTGAGTGAACGGTCCAAATTCTATTGACCACTTCACGCAAAAAATATGACTGCAACTCTCGCAAAGAATTGAAATCACATGTCTCAAAACAGAAGATTTGATCTTGGAACTAAAGTTGCTTTTGCGCAGCGGTACAGAAATAATGCTATGTCGAATAGCATGAAAAATGAATATCTCAGCCATTTATATAATTGGAATGGTCTAATAGAGCCTCAATCACAGAAAAGAGGAGGAAAAAATTTTATAACTAGTTTTCAATCGCTTATTTCAGACCAAAAAAATATTAATTTTTTTGACTTTCCTCCAATACCAATCAGTGACTCGGAGCTTATCCAAAATGGTAGCCATAGACTGGCAGCCTCGATTGCAAACCGAGTGGAACCACAATTTATTTCCACAAATAGGAATGTCGATTATGATTATAGATACTTTCAAAGTTTCCGATCGGACGGCCGTAACTTTTTTACACGCGCGCTCGCAAAGATGTTGTATCGAAACGTAGCTTATTTATCAAAAAAAGTGAGAATTGCACTAATTTTCCCCAAAGCTTTACAAGCAGACGGTGGTTCACAAGGTTTTAAAAAAATAAAGAATCACAGTGAAATAATATGGACCTCCACACTTAAAACTAGCCCACACAGACTTAAGTATTTAATTATGAATTCATATCCAGGTGAAAGTTGGATGGGATTGAATAAGGATGCCGCTGGCTTACAAGCAAAGCTGAACCAAGTTTTGGGATCTGAGAAGCTTGCTCGTGTTGGAGTTGTCATCTTCTTTCCAAACAAGCCATCTGACGTGACGAGCATAAAGCGTGAAATAAGAACAAAATATGGATTTGGTAACGATACCATTCATATTTCTGATGGTGAAGACGATACACTAAGTCTGGTGAATGCCTTCACATCACTCTTAATCAACGGCAACAGCATCGACAATATTAAATGGAATACACCTATTATTGATTTTTTAAATAAAAGACATAATGAGATAAGAGAATTATCTGGCCAAAAGGATCGATGCATGGTTGTCGGAAGTGGGCCAATTGAAATTTTTGGTGGAAGAGTTTCGAACGACATAGACTTTATATCCTGTAAATTAGACAGAGAAATCAAAGGTCTAAATGACAATAACGATTTTGAGTTCTTTTTTGACCGTCCACTTATTGATTTGATCGATAGTCTCGAGAATAAGATCTTCATATTTGGGGTTCCCGTAGCTGACTTAAAAACAATATTACATTTCAAAATCAACAGAAATTTGCCTAAAGATGCTAAAGATGTAGAATGGATTTTGAACCTTTGATCTCACATATAGTGCTGTCAAAGTTGAAGATATTTCCCCCATAAGTACCCATTAAAGCGTCTCGCAAATGCTAAATTAATGGGGTTTCCATAGTGTTGATTTCGTGAGCCACATTCTTGGGCAGGATAGATTTTGGCAATAGCATACCACGGGTAAACTTCGTTTCATTTTTCAAACACTTTAGTTATCGCCCTCTATGTGGCGATTTTCCAAGGCATATTTTCAAAAGCCTGCTGTAGTGTTTGATATCCAATGCCTGCGTCCCTGCACTGATGATTGTAAAAGGGCTCATTATATTCAAAAATTACCGCCTTGGCCTTGGCACGCGTTATGAAGCGCCTCTGGTATACCACCTATTTTTTCAATGAGGCCTTCTCTAGGCACTAGCACTTACGGTTCATAGACTGAGTGAGACCAGTTTTTCCGATCAGTTTGTAGTATTATGTGCCAGCGTATTGGTTGCCCCTATCGGAGAGATGGATCAATCTAAGAACGGGTCCACTGCGGCCAATGGCCATAATGAGTGCGTCATAACACACCGCAGCTCGCATGTGCCCCCCCATCGCCAACCAACAATCTCTCGTGTGGGCGTGTCCTTTACACCGGCAAGATAAAACCAGCCGTCATCTGTGTTGATATAAGCGATGTTGGCCAGCCAAACAGCGTTTGAGATCACAGCAGTAAACTGCTTCTCAAGAAGCTTTGGGGGCGGGCTCATCTTGTGATTACTATCTGCCGTGACTGGCTTTCTGCGCTTGTTCAGGCGTGGCGACACGTTTTTTCATTATTCGGGCAATGCGCCTTCAGAGACAATCTCACTATCTGAAGTGAACCAATACCAGCTTACGCCGGTTACATCATTTAGAGGAATGTAAATTCCGATGCTGCATGATATCTTTGGCGACACATCCAGAGGTTTGGAAATAACTGTTGTGCCCAAAAGCGTTTTCCTCAGTAGCGCTTGCGCAACTCAGGGAACTGAATCTGAATCTGTCACGACGAGTGGCCTTTGATGCTCTGCGTGACACTGGACAGGGACAGCTTGTGCTGTAACGACAAGAACATATGCAATTGGTCTGGGCTCAGCACACCTTGCACGATATGGCCTCCCATTTCTGCGCAAGTTTGCATGATAATCTCATGGATCCATTCATGCATCGTTCCCTGCAAAATCTTGGTGTGATATTTACAACTCACACAGCGTGAAATCTATGGTAAAATCTGCGTGTGCGCAGCTGATGAATTGGATCACCTCTTCGTGACAAAGTTCATTCTGTGGTTCCTGATTGAGATTGAATCACAAACTGCAGGATTTTACAGCTAAAACTGGCTGATTCTTGCATCTTATTTTTGCCGAAGTCTTCGTTTTAGGATGCTAAGTCTTAGCGTTGCTGGTTATTAGCGGACAACTATTTGCAAAACGCTCTTGCAAGGCTTGAAAGACTGGCCCAAAAACAAATAAAATCAAATAAAATCAGAACAATTCAAGCAAGTAGCCACACTTCCTCAAGAGACGTTACAGTGCCGATTTTTGAGGATTAAAGCGAGAGATTCACAGGGAAAGATAGTATGAATTTTCAACCCATAAAATCCCAAAATTCAGCCATAAAGCCATTAAATGCTTTCGTTTTTGGAGAACGAAACTCAGGCACTAATTTCACTTCTGAACTTCTGAAAAGGAACTTTCCAAATTTATCCTCGATGGCTGGTGATAGAATTGAACGATTTGGTTTTCCCTATGGCTGGAAACATGGTTTTCCTACGATGGTTTCTGCTCCACCGACCACGCTCTGCGTCGTAGTTTTCAGAAATCCAGAAGCCTGGGTTTCATCGATGTATAACCGACCATGGCATGCCCATCCATCCCTAACGAATTTGTCGTTTTCCAAATTTATTCGTGCGAGATGGATGACTCGAGTTGACGAACAAAATTTTGGAGTACCTCGAGATGACCCTCGTTGGCTAAGTGATCTTCAATACGACCGACATCCGCTGACGGGCAGAGTTTTTAGTAACATTGTAGAATTAAGAAATGCGAAAAACGATGCATTCTTAAATCTCTCCAACCGTTTTGATAATTTTATTGCAATCCAGTATGAAGAGTTGAATGAAAATCCTGAGGACTTTGTTCGCTACATTTCTAACTTCTTTGACATTCCAACTTTTCAAAATTTTACATGTGTATCTGAGCGCAGGGGTAAGAAATCTGCAGGGGTATTTAAGCCGCAGACCTATGAAGCAATATCGAGCGCTGATAAAACTTTTCTGTGGTCCGGTCTGAACACAATTCAAGAACAATATCTCGGTTATCAAACTTCTGAACTCGCTCAAAATTTGGTAAAAAAAGTTAATTATATAGCGGGGCGCGATGACAAAACTCATACAATAGCGGCAGCAATTTATTTTGTTCCAGAAGCATACACGACTTCTGGGCCGCAATTAATGGGACGCAATGCAGCCGGTGAGAGTTTTCTCAATGGGTTTTTCCAGAACAGTAAAGCTAACCACTTTATGGTGCAGGTTGCAGAAAAGGAGCATGCAAATCAATTTTTGAAAACTGCGGAAGCGCTAGGACGCTCGGAACCAATTCAGGTTGTTGATAAAACAAATACGAAGATGTTAAAACAATCTGGAGTTGTCTTTCAACCAGGGCCAACTTTTAGTAAACATGCTAAAGAAAGGTCTTTCTGGGGTCATAACGCATGGAGCTTATGCGGAATTACTCATACGACGAGTAGTAAGCGCGCAATGGACAGTATTAGACAAATTCTCACAACCCCAGTGCAAACGTGGGACGCCCTTATCTGCACGAGCGTTGCTGTGAAACAGAATGTCCAGTATCTACTGAATGAGGAAGCGCAATTTTTAAGAGAGCGCTTAGGTGCAAATAAGTTAGTTTTGCCACAAATGCCCGTAATCCCATTGGGCATTCAAACTAAAGACTTTGCGTACTCCAACCAACAAAAATCTTTTGCCCGCTTTGATTTGGACATTGAACCTAAAACAATAGTAGTCTTATTCTTAGGCCGTTTGAGCTTTCATGCTAAAGCACATCCTTTACCAATGTATTTAGCACTAGAACGAGCCTCTCTCAATACCGGCAAAAAAGTCGTGTTGATCGAATGTGGCTGGTATGCTTCCGAAAGTATTGAGAAGTCCTACCACGAAGCTGCTGCAAAGGCCTGTCCAAGTGTAAAAAGAATTACACTAGATGGTCGAATAGTTAATAAGCGAAAACAAGCATGGGCGGCGGCCGACATTTTTTGCTCTCTGACTGATAATATTCAGGAGACATTTGGCATAACACCAATCGAAGCAATGGCTACTGGATTACCAGTAGTGGTTTCGGATTGGGATGGATACAAAGATACGGTTGTTCATGGAGTAAATGGATTTCGCATCCCAACCACTATGCCAGCTGCGGGACAAGGGAAAGATCTCGCACTTAGGCATGCGCTCGACATAGATACTTACGACAGATTTGTTGGTTATGCTTGCTCCGTTACCGCTGTTGATATTGAAGTTGCAACATCAGCTTTTATTTCTCTATTTTCAAACGAGAGCCTCCGACACAAAATGGGCTCGGCGGGCCAAAAACGTTCGCGTGAGGTCTATGATTGGTCAGTCATTATTCCTCAATATGAGGATCTTTGGGCGGAGCTAAACGAATTACGCCAACACTCTACTAATATAACACAATACGATTCTAAAATGACTGCATACCCGGATCCTTTTGCTGCATTTTCGTCTTATCCAACACAAACCTTAAAAGAAGAAACGTATCTTGTTACAGTTGAAGCGGACCTTGAAGCACTCTGCGTGCGCGTAGATTCCTACCGTAATCTGAAAGTTTTCCAATTTGCCAAGGGTCTCATGCCATCATCTAATGAAGTGCGAGTTATTTTGGCAAACGCAGCTAAAGGCCCCAAGAGGGCGGGTGATCTTGTGAAGAATTTATCACCAGAAAGAGAAAGCCACTTATTAAGAAGCCTGGGATGGCTCCTTAAGGTTGGCGCATTAAAGATAGTCTTCCAGCCATCGCAAATCATCGACAATAACTGAAGAAGCAGTTATAATTATGACAGTATTTTAAGATGTATCCTGAAGTGGTCCTATTTTTTAAGACAGCTTTTCGGCTTCGCTAAGATGGATAGATTTTCGTTTCATGCGACTTTTCGTGTTTCCGTTTTATCAAAGTATGCGGTATAAGGAGGGTGATTTTTGAGCGCAGTGTGAGGTTGCTCTGCGTTATACAATCTGTACTTTGGACTGGACCTGTCGCGCTTTCGTGCCGCCCCAAGTGCTCGTTTAAGCCACCTT
>JAPKEA010000584.1 GCA_028822275.1 Planktomarina sp.
TAGAAATTACGGCGTTACTTGAAGCTTACTTACGAGACGGCAACCTACGCGTTGAAAAAATGGGCCGTGGATATGCCTGGCTCGATACTGGTACCCACGCCTCTCTGCTAGACGCAAGCAACTTTGTACGCACTCTTACTGAACGCCAAGGTTTGCAGGTCGGATCCCCAGATGAAGTCGCATATCAGAGTAAGTGGATCTCAAAAGAACAGATCACTGCCTCCTCTGAAAAGTTTGGTAAGAACGCCTATGGAAATTACCTTGGACAACTAGATTAATAACATCTTCGCAAGCGATAGGTGAGCCGAATTTTATTGCCTTTATACCATGCCTCGGGGCTACCTAGTTCGTGGAGTCAGGCTATTATTTTAAAGTTTTCATGCGAAGACTGGAGCGCCTAACAGAGCATGACCGCAAATTAAATACGGCTTTGGCTGCAGCAGAGAACGTCATGGAGAAAAATGCCACCCTTCTAATTACTCTTGCATGATCGACCGATGCCCTAGCAACTGGTGTCGCAAATCTCCTGCATAATGGTATGGCTGAGTTGGGCAAGAAATATAATGATAGCGGTGAAAATTACGGTAGTTAGAAATTCAGCAGGTGTAGTCCTGCCTAAGGAACTCCTTGCAAAAATGCGCAGAAAAAGGCTATCCGTTTCGCGTGATCTAAACTCCGAACGGAATTGAATTATTGCCGTATGACCCTGATTTTGAGAACCAAATAGAAATTCCGGACGATATCATGCATGAAGATCGTGAGATCTTGAGAAAACTTGCTAAATGGGCAATCTAATTCTAACCGAATGCAGCGCCCCAAGAAAAGTGCACATTGATAACTTATGTGGTGTCGAGTGAGATACACTAAGGTCAGCTCACCTAAGTGAAATCCAAAACTAAAAAGTCACTCTATTTATAAACTTCGTCGTGTGATCCAATATTAATCAACACAATGTCTCCGTCCTGGATCATCAATTCCAAAGTGATACGATAACTCATATTCACCGACACTGAGCTCAGTCCACTCAATCTGCCAGAGAGCTTATGAAGACGTAAAGATGGGTGATTAACATCGAGCTCTATAAGCTGCAGTGTTTTGAGATACTGATCGCGAAGCACTGCTTGCTTTTTAAGCCACTTTGACGCTTTCTTGTTGTAGCTTTCTGTAAAAAGGATCCGATAGCTCATTCCATTGCATCCAGGCGCTCAAGATGCGCTTCGGGGCTTTCCCTTACAATGCGCCCCGCCGCCAGATCCGCTCGTGCCTCATGAACAGCGGCCTCAAGCTCGCAACTGCGCAGGTAAGAATAATGGTCAACATCCATTACGACATATTTATCTTTGCCACGTACAGATACAATTGCCTCACTTGAGCCCCTGAGAGCATGCTCAATCGCTGAAACGCCACGTACTTTAAGTTCATTTGCTGGAATACTTGACATGCTAGGCTCCAATAGTACGGTTTATAATGCTATGTACCACACTATCAACATGCAAGCAATCCACCACTCCCATCAGATTTGAACAACGGACGCCCTATGTGCCTTTGGATTTTACAGCAATTGCTTTAGATCCCGATAGAAATTTTCATGAGAACCAATAGTGAGAAGCGTTAAAGTAAGAAACTCATTTTCATAGCTGTAAGCCAAAAGATTAAACTGCTGGGCCATTTTGAATTTGTAGACACGAACGCCCGCAAGATCGCCCGCCTTACTGTCTCCAATCATTGGATCCCCGATGAGCAAATGCACAGCTTCGTCCAAGTCGGACTTTTGGCTTGAATGCAGTTTTTTGACTGCTTTCGCAAACTGCCGTGATTGAAGAACCTTCAACTATATCATCCAAAATCGTAAGGGGTGACGTCACCACT
>JAPKEA010000144.1 GCA_028822275.1 Planktomarina sp.
TATATTTGACAAAAATACGCCTTTCCCGAGTTTTTATGCGTTAATACCCACGGTTGGTACGGGTCTGCTGATCCTGTCTGGTGTACCTAAGACCATCGCCCACAAAGTCCTCAATTTTTCACCACTCGTTGGACTTGGTTTAATATCCTACAGCGCCTATTTATGGCACCAACCAATACTCGCTTTCACCAGACACAGATTCGTCTGGCCACTATCTTATGAAGCGCTGGTAGTGGTATGCACAATGTCACTGGTGATGGCCTATTTAAGTTGGCGTTACATTGAAAAGCCTTTTAGAGATAAAGAGAAAATAACTCGTAGGGTTGTTATTGGCTGTTCCGTGGCAGGAATTTGGTGCTTTTCTCTCATTGGTATCGCCATTCAATCCGAGGATTATCGACTCAGATCGCCCAATTACCTTCCAACGATTGTCTACAGTTCTTTGGGCGAAAAATTAATACGCAAAGGCGAGGTGTGTGAGGAGAAAAACGGCAAAGTACATGCCCCTTTTACTTATTGCTACTTTGGGGACTTATCCTCCGATCAATCCATTATTTTATATGGAGATTCGCATGCATCAGCACTCCAGTACGCACTAGACAAGCAGTTAAAAGAGAACTCTATAAAAGGCATCTGGCTTAGAAAGGTTTTTTCTGGGGGTAGGCGTTGCGAAACTACTATTTTCACAACGGCGCAAAAGAATGCGGGTGTAACAAGCTTATTGGGATGTCCGCGTTCATTTCTTGAGGTGCTTGATTATTTTAATGATGCAAGTTATCTCATTTTGGCTAGTCGGTGGACGATGAGATATTTCCCAGTAGAAGCCCCAATCGAAACACATAGCTTTGATAATATTATGCTCGGATGCAAGGAAATTGACGTCGCTTACCAAGAGTTCGTCGCTATGGACGCTACAGGGTTCTCTACAGATAATATACAAGGTAAGTCATCAGCGATCTTCAACTTACTTGAACTGGTCAACACAGTGATGCCTACCCTACTGGTATATCCGATCCCAGAGGTTGGCTGCGATGTCTACAAATACAACTTGAAAAATTATTGGACCGAGGGTGTCATAATCGAAGATCTTTCATTTCCGGTTAGCGAGTATGATATCCGAAACGAGTTTGTTATCTCTCATTTTGATTCTTTTGTAAGAACCAATGAATCTTCGAATATTATTCCTATTCAAACACGCGAGATTTTTTGTAACCATTTTAAAGGCGGCGAATGTTCGGTTATTTATGAATCAACCCCTCTTTATTATGATGACGACCATGTGTCTGATTTAGGTGCCTCGCTGATAGTAGCTGAGATTTTTGAATCGATACAAGCAAGGGATGAGTAACCTATGATCAGTTTTGTTTGACCTCCTGATAATCACAGTCCTTAAAAGTAATAATGGGGCTTAAACGTCGTCAGATGAAGTTGGGTACCCGTCAGTATGATCACAAAGTGGTTTTTCCTCATCAGGTTAATTGTCTCGTTTGATTAGCGTAATGCATTTGCTTACGTATCGCTAAGGTGTTTTATTTAATCAATTCTCGCTGCTCTAATATTCCTTCTCCTTACCCATAAAACACATCTGCCTGTGTCAGGTTATTCGAACATTCGCGATAGCGTTGGTGGTTGTAGTAACTAACAAATCGCTGAAGATGTACCTGTAGCTCACAGGGCAGATAATAGTTGTTCAGTAAAATCTGGTTCTTCATAGATCGATGCCAGCGTTCAATCTCTCCTTGGGTCTGTGGATGGTAAGGCCGCTCTCGGGTATGTACCATGCCTTTCTTTTTCAGATGGTCAGACAGTTCGCCTGCGACACAGCAGTGGCCGTTATCACTGAGTAATCTTAGTTTGTGGCGGCCCCTGAATTCATCCAACCCTGCGAAGTGCAGTGCATCATCAAGTGTGTCTGTCACGTCACCCGCACTCATGGATGTGCGAAGGCGTCAGCTCGCGATAAACCGGCAATAATCGTCCAGCACGGCCAACAGGTAATACCAACCCCAACCCACAATCTTGAAGTAGCTAAAGTCTGTTTGCCACAGCTCATTCACTCGCCGGCTTGGGCTTTGGAATCGCGACAATGGTCAGTTGGAAATAAAACCAAACTATGGCCACTCGATAACAATGGGAAAGTATGAGTTCTATCATCAAATTTTCATCTAGACTGTCATCTTGACTGTAGAATTTATGGCCATGAAATATCATAGTAGCCATATCTAACTGCAAGTAGCTCATCTTACATGCTGTCAGTCGGCGTTCTGGCGATCTCCCTCTACTAGGTTGATCGCACTTTCATAGCTCGTCAGGTCGATATTTTGAAGGTCCTCTATGTCTCCAGAAATGACGCGTGTCACTTCACCCAAAAGAGTTTTACGCAAACATGCTCTTTCCTGCAGCACTTCCTCTGAGGGCACAAAAGCCTCGATTTCCTGCTGGCTAAATAGATCATGCTTTTGTGCTAAGCGCTCAACAGTATCTAGGCGATCACGAATTACGCATACTTCTCCTACTAGACCCATAAGCATCGCCAGAAGTCTGTCGATTTCTGGGTTCTGAAAGTACAATGGACGTTGCCCCTTCGCTTTACGTTTTAATTGAATTTGTTCTTCAGACATATGTTGCTCCAGACTGTTATTTACGGCACCCATAAATAAACCAGACGCCACCGCCACCAAAGTCTCCACCCTGAAAGGTGTTTGTTCTTTCCGCCGCTGCGATCTGGTAGGCGCTAGGGACCATTTCGGTAATGTTATTATCTGGATTAAATCCGGCATCTGCACTTAGTTTTCTGAGATCAATCTGGTGTGAACGCCTCCAGAACGGTTCGTTATTATTGACTGTATCCCAGTCGAAGAGAAAAACATCAAAAGGTTCCATACCCTCGTAAGGCGGTGTTTCGGCATGTAACATAATACCGCCCGGTTTTAATAGGCGATGACACTCGGCTATAATATTGTGGATGGCTTTTTCTGATGTCTCGTGTAACAGAATGTGCGAGACGATAATATCGAAGCTACTGTCCTCGAAATTTGTTTTTTCGGCGTTTTGCTGAGAGAAGTGGACTTTGGCCCCTTTTGCTTCTGCGCGCGCGTGGGCGTAGCGAAGCATTGGTGCGGCCACATCGATTGCGTGTAATTCAGCATCGGGCCAAGCTTTATTGTAAGGCAGGGTACTGTGCCCCACGGAGCAGCCCATGTCTAAAATTCTTAGTGGTGACATGCCAGGCGACTTCGACTCTAACCAAGCGACAAGACTATGCCCCATATCTGCATTGTCGCGGCCAAGTTGGCCCATAGCGTAGATATAAACGGCTCGGTCATAGATGGCACCTTGTGCTACGTCATCGGCCATATACTCGGTATGATAGCCTCCAGGCTGGCAGTGTATATCTACAGCCTGGTGATAGCGTGGAACTGCGACTGAAGGATCTAGTGTAAGCCTGCCGAGGGGCGCTTCGATAGATGCCGCGGTCTTGATTAGCTCCGGTAGCGAGCGCTGCACGGGCAACTGTGCTGACGACCACATCATTTCTTGACTCGTACGCAGCAGTGCACTAAACATTTTAAAATGAGGGTCATCATTCATTACTCCAGCCACGTCACGCATATCCTGAGGTGCTGCTCCGTGCGACTTTTCAAACGCAGGTTTAACGCGCCGATCATAGGCGACGCGATTACCCGGAAAAATATCGGAGACGATGTGCTCTTTTAAGGTGCGCACAAATTGTTGGCGGGCTAATTCATCATGCGTTGGCGTGGGCAACGCACCGTGTGCTTCTTGCTCGACCTGACTCATTGACATTATATTTTTCTCCTTTACTAGATGAGTTTTCCTGGCTCCCGAAAGGGAACAGACAAAATTAAAATAGTGAAGATTATTAGTTATCTAAAAGGCTCTCGCCTTAAACTTTATGTCTACATTAATCAGTTTTCGCGACTCTCCCAATATAATTAATTTATTCGGTTTCGCTAATCTTCACCGACATACTCAACTGTTGGTAATGAAAAACCTTAAACAAAAGTATACCAAATAAGAACAAGCCCACCCCCATTAATGTCACGTACCAACCAGAGCCTGCTGCAGCAATTAGCGTAGATAGCAATGACAACAGCGCAACCCCTGCCCATCCCTTGGCGCTGCGATACGAGCGTTTGAATTCTGCCAGAGCGGACAAACCATAAGGTGCCAGAATTGAAAGGGTCGACATGGAAATCAAAAACGAAAATGCGCCGACTAATCCATCAGTAAAATTCAGTACCAGCAACGCCGCTGAAAACACACTAGACGCCATGAGTGCGATTGCAGGTGCGCCACCTGTATTCTTTTTCGCGATCACCGAGGGTGCTAGGCCATCAGCAGCTACTAACATCGGCATCTGACCCATTACAAAAATATTGCCATTGAGGGCACCCGCAGTAGAGATTAACGCACCAACACCAACCAGCAGGGCGCCGCCCGGACCCAGATGTGCAGCCGCATCGACAAAGGGTGATTCTGATAGCGCCAATATATCCAAAGGCACCAAAAACATAATAGCGACTGACGCGCCCACATAAAGGCACGACACACTTAGGGCTGCACAAACTACCGCAAGTGGAATTATTTTTTTGGGGTTTTCTACCTCGTCTGTTGGGATTACCGCGGCCTCGATACCGATAAAAGCCCACATGGTGAACAATGCGGTGCTCGCCAATGCTTGAGTGATAGGAAGCTCTTGCGGATTAAAAGCGGGAAAGTTGTCCATATCGCCATAGGTAATACCCAGACCTATAATCACGATTAAGGGAATAATTTTAAGGATGGTCAATACTAATTGTACGGTCGCCGCTTGCGACACGCCTCTAATATTGACCCAGGTTAACGCGCCAATAACCGCGGCTGCTATCGCTGCTTGCGCGAGGCTATTGGCCGCGAAGATGGGGAATATTGACCCCATGTAACCTGCGAAGGCCACTGCAATAGCGGTCACGCCAAACACCACACCGACCCAGTAACCCCAGCCTATTAAGAATCCGGCCAGATCTCCGAAAGATTCTTTCACATAGGCATAAGGGCCGCCTGCATGATCAGTAGTGCCTGCTAGTCGCGCCAATACGAGCGCTAGTACGATCGTTCCTACACTGGTCAATAGCCAGCCCAGTAGACTGATCCAGCCGAAAGGTGCGAGCACCGCAGGTAATAAAAAGATACCCGAGCCGATCATCACGCCAACTGACATTCCCCAGCATTGCCAGAAACCCATTTTTTTAACTGATGCACTCATGGGTACTCCTAAAAATTTCGCAGTTTTGTTATCGATTGCCTTAGATATGTCGCTATTAAAAACTCTGCTATCGGTCGTTTTACCTGTTAATGCTGCGTAAGATAGGTCTTGTCATACAAGTTGGCCCGCCTTCGCAGGGCATACACAGTGACTCGCCATTAAAGGTGTCAATGTCACATCCGGCATTGCGCATCAGTGATAAGGTTTTTTCACAACCATCAATAGCAACGACTCGACGCGGAGCAAGGGTTAGCACGTTAAGGTTCAATCCACCAGAGGTCTCGAACTCGTGTGCGGGAGCCTCAAGCAATTTGAAGCCTCTTGTCCTAAGAAGCTGGGCTAATGCGACCGGCAAAAGCATCTTATGGACCAACGCTAGGTCATCTGCCAATAGGCTGATCAATGACATTAGGTGCAAGCATGCCTGCTCGCCCTGATAACAGGGCAAATCAAAGGCCAACACTGCTATGCCTTGCTGGTGGAGCATGTTCTGAATCTGGGCAATGCCAGCGTCATTGGTTCTGTACCCGCGCCCCATGAGTAATGTCTGATCATCTAACCAAAGCGTATCACCCGCTTCGCATGTGGCTTTGCCCGTCACCTCCCCAATGATAGGAATATTCATTGATTGGTAAAAAACACGGTGTGATTCAGGCTCACTCGCTCTAAGCGCTTTGCCTGGGTTCATTAGAATGGCACCCTGAGGTGTCATTAGGGACGCGTCATAGGTAAAAACTGCATCGGCGGATTCGGTGTTTTCTGACATCCACAACACATCCACACCCGCTTGCTCAATATGCGAGACAAACTTTTGGTAATCCTTACTTAATTTTTTTGGGTCAAAGCTTGAACCATAATGCCAACGATAGGCATCTGCGTTTTGCAGCGCGCTTGCTGGCGCATGCAGAGCAACCCTTTGCAGGGGCGCCACCATTGAGGATACGCCATAATTCTTTGCTGCCGACACCATGATTTATGGGTTCGCTGCAACAATAACGCTACTGTCTACTAGTTCGACTTTCATTCGTTGCCCTGGCAGCGATAGGCATCCGGCAAATCGCCTATAAGAAGATCTAACGTTTGCTCTAGTTCAAGCGCTGTGCAGAACTCGCCATGCAGATTAGCCACCGTCATTGAATGAACCAAATCCGGATCATAGTCCGTGCCGTCAGGTCCTAAGCGGTTTGTCGTTGCGCAACAATCTGGCACAAGATAAGTATCGAACCCCATATTTCCAGACATTCTAATGGTAGTTTCAACACAACAATTGGTAAAAAACCCAACCACCACCAATCTTTGAACGCCCGCTCTGCGCAGGAGAATCTCTAACGATGTTCCAACAAAACCGCTATTTACATCTTTCTCAACGACTATATCGCTGGCGGCAAGTTCAAAGCCTGGTTTCAATTCACCTCCGGGCTCGGAAAGCTTTAATGGGGAGGCTGCTTCGCGA
>JAPKEA010000585.1 GCA_028822275.1 Planktomarina sp.
ATTAATTCACTCTTTATCTATCCCTAAACTCTCCCAAATCTCATCAATACGCTCCACAATTTCAGGGTCACGTTCAATCGGTCTGCCCCACTCTCGGTTAGTTTCACCGGGTAGTTTATTTGTCGCATCCATTCCCATCTTTGAGCCCAAACCTGAAACTGGTGACGCAAAATCAAGATAATCTATAGGTGTATTATCAACCAGAGTTGTATCACGAATAGGGTCCATTCTAGTAGTAATCGCCCATATCACATCATTCCAGTCTCGAACATTCACATCATTATCTACGACAATAATAAATTTCGTGTACATAAACTGACGGAGGAATGACCAAACCCCCATCATCACGCGCTTTGCATGACCGGGATATTGTTTCTTCATGCTTACTACTGCCATTCTGTATGAACAACCTTCCGGCGGTAAGTAAAAATCAGTAATCTCAGGAAATTGTTTTTGCAATATTGGTACAAAAACCTCATTCAAAGCCACACCCAGAATAGCAGGCTCATCAGGTGGCCGACCAGTATAAGTGCTGTGGTATATTGGTTTTTTACGTTGGGTAATTCGCTCGATAGTGAGCACTGGGAAGCTATCAACTTCATTATAATAACCGGTATGGTCACCATAAGGCCCTTCATCAGCCACATCTTCCGGATAAAGAAAGCCTTCCAAAATAATTTCAGCACTTGCAGGCACTTGTAGGTTATTACTGATGCAGTTGACCAGTTCGGTTTTTGAACCCCGTAATAAACCAGCAAATGCATATTCAGAAAGACTATCAGGAATCGGAGTCACTGCAGCAAGAATAGTTGCTGGATCACAGCCAAGAACAACACTTACAGGAAAAGGCTCGCCTGGTTTTTGCTCTTGCCATTCTTTAAAATCTAAAGCCCCACCACGGTGTGAAAGCCACCGCATAATCACACGGTTTTTACCTACCACCTGCTGACGATAAATACCCATATTCTGCCGCGACTTATGTGGCCCCCGTGTCACTACTAAACCCCATGTAATCAATGGTGCAGCATCTTCAGGCCAGCATAACTGGATAGGGTAGTTGCTTAAATCAATATCATCTCTTTCAATAATTTGCTCTTGACATGCAGCTGACTTAACCACTTTCGGTGTCATGTTCAAGACTTGCTTAAAGATCGGCATCTTTTGCCAAGCGTCTTTCATACTCTTTGGTGGCTCAGGTTCTTTCAAAAATGCCAGTAATCGCCCGACATCTCTTAAAGCCTCAACCGATTCTTCTCCCATACCCAATGCAACGCGTTTTGGTGTACCAAAAAGATTCGCTAGGACCGGAATATCACTTCCTTTTGGATTTTCGAATAATAGTGCTGGTCCGCCAGATCTCAATACCCGGTCACAGATCTCCGTCATCTCTAAAACCGGGTCCACTTCTAAGCTGATACGTTTTAATTCGCCCATCTGTTCTAAATTAGAAATAAAATCTCGAAGATCCTTATATTTCATTAATCTATTCTCAAATATTATGCAGCAATGCCGCTATGACGTAACAAGGCATCTATCTCTGGTTTACGGCCCCGAAACTCAACAAATAAATCCATCGGTTCACGTGACCCACCCTGTTCTAAAATCGCCTGTAAAAACTCAACACCTGTTTTTCTGTCGAAAATACCTTTCTCTTCAAATTTAGAAAAAGCATCTGCAGATAACACCTCTGCCCACTTATAACTGTAGTAACCTGCTGCGTAGCCACCTGCAAAGATATGTGAAAAGCTATGACCAAAACGACTGAAAGCTGGTGGAATAACAACTGATATCTCTTTTCGTACCTCTGCCAACACTTTCTCTGCCTGGTCTTCTTGCTCAGGATCAAATTCCAAATGTAAACGG
>JAPKEA010000145.1 GCA_028822275.1 Planktomarina sp.
GGAACAGCTGCCCAGCCTCCGCCGGTGTAAGAACACCAGTGGGCTCATCCAATATTAAGATATTGGCTTTGCGATAAAGCGCCTTAAGAATTTCGACACGTTGCTGCATGCCAACACCAATTTCCTCGATTACAGCATCGGGATCAACGTTTAATTCATACTCTGCCGCCAATTCTGAAAGCTCAGCCCTTGCCTTACGCAACGATGGGGCTAAAAATTCGCCACTCTCCGCACCCAGCACAATATTTTCAAGAACTGTGAAGTTTTCAACCAATTTAAAGTGCTGGAAAACCATCCCAATACCAGCAGATATTGCGGCCTGGCTATCCGGGATAAGTGTTTTTTGACCATCAATAAAAATCTCACCGGCATCGGCTTTGTAAAAGCCGTATAATATTGACATTAAAGTAGACTTTCCCGCACCATTTTCTCCAATAATACCATGAATAGTTCCTGGCATTACACGGATAGAAATATCTTTGTTGGCCTGCACGGGACCAAAGGCTTTAGAAATACCTTTTAATTCAATAGATGGGTTATTGGTCATCAAAATGCCTTTAATTAAAAAGGGCCACACCAAAACCTTGGCACGGCCCCATAACTCAAGCCTACGAGGCTAGCTTAGAAAGACACCGCTGGGCAGGTCTCATCGTCAGTGTAATTATGAACTGATAGAGAACCACTTGAGATTGCGGCCTCAGCCGACTCAACTTTGGCTTGCATGTCACTACTTACCAAAGACGCATTGTGCTCATCCATTGCAAAGCCCACAGCACCCATAAAGTTACCAGTTTCGAGATTATTGCCCGCTGTAAAAGCTTCGTAAACAGCAATATCAACGCGCTTCAACATAGATGTCAAAACTTTACCAGGATGCAAATAGTTTTGATTGCTATCAACACCAATTGACAAAATACCTTCGTCAGCTGCGGTCTGCAATACACCAACGCCTGTTCCACCAGCTGCAGCAAAAACAACATCAGCGCCTTGACTGATTTGCGCTTTTGTAAGCTCAGAGCCCTTCACTGGGTCATTCCAAGCTGCAGGTGTTGTTCCTGTCATGTTAGCTATTACTGTCGCATTTGGATTAACCGCTTTAACACCTTGCGCATAACCACAGCCGAAGCGACGTATCAAAGGAATGTCCATTCCGCCAACAAAGCCAACAACGCCACTTTCCGAAGCTTGAGCAGCCATCATGCCCACAAGGTAAGAACCTTCATGCTCATTAAAGCCAATACCACGCACGTTTGGCATGCTTAACCAGTTTACATCGATTACAGCAAACTTTGTATCCGGGTAATCTGGCGCTACTTTACCAAGTGCGTCAGCGAAGGCAAAACCAGCCATTACTATTGGATTTGAACCGGCTTCAGCAAAGCGGCGCAAAGCCTGCTCTCGCTGCGCTTCGTTTTGCAATTCAATTTCTCTAAAAGAGCCGCCTGTTTCATCGGCCCAACGCTGAGCGCCGGTGAAAGCGGCTTCATTGAACGATTTGTCGAATTTGCCGCCAAGATCGAAAATAATTGCAGGGTCAGCAAGTGCAGCACCAGCGCCAAGCGCAAGAGCGGCGGCACCGCCTAATATAGATTTCATAAAGCTCATTGGAGTCTCCCATTAGTGGCTAGGGCTCATAGGAGAGAATCCCCGAACCTTTCGCGAGCAGATCATCGGATCATGCATAAGATAATCGTCTGTGCCAAGTCACAGGACGTAAAAAAAAATAATTTATGGCTTAAAAAAGGATAACATTGCCACATTAACTAGAAAATATCGTTATTTTGGCTGGATTAATGATTTTCGCAAAATATTTGCGTCACATTTGGATTGGCTAGCCCGGGTATAATAGTTTTTTCGGAGGCCTGCCTTCTCAAATCCAAGAGACTTATAAAGCTGAAGCGCCGGTATATTATCAGCGGCAACTTCCAAAAAAGCCCATTTAGCACCCCGCACAATGGATGCTTTAAACATAGTTTCCAAAACAGTTCGCCCCCGCCCCTGTCTTTGATGGCTAGGATTGCATGCAACGCTCAAGACCTCCAACTCATCTTCCACAACCCGCCCCAAAGCGAAGCAGTGCGGGTCGGAGATAAGGCAAGTGGATGGTTGTGCACATAGGTTTTCAAACTCAACATGGCTCCATGAGCGCTCATGTTTGAAAGCCGATGCATGAATTTCTGACAGCTCTAAATAGGTTAGCGCAGCAATTGGCATAATCGCATTAAGCGACTACTGGACGAACTTCTACAACCTCTGGAATGTAATGGCGTAATAAATTTTCTATACCCATTTTAAGAGTAAGAGTTGAAGAGGGACAGCCTGCACAGGCTCCCTGCATGTGCAAATAAACAATTCCTCGTTCAAAGCCATGGAAAGTTATGTCACCGCCGTCTTGCGCCACAGCGGGACGGACACGAGTATCCAAAAGCTCCTTGATTTGAGTCACTATACCTTCATCAGCAGCATCGTAGTCGCCCTTAACAGGCTGAATGCCTTGCCCGTCTGACAACACCGACGCACCAGACTGGAAATGTTCCATAATAGCCCCAAGCAGCGCTGGTTTAATATGTTCCCACTCGATTGCTTCGGCTTTAGTAACTGTTACAAAATCAGCTCCAAAAAAAACTCCTGTGGTGCCATCAACAGAAAAAAGGCGCTGGGCAAGAGGGCTTGCAGAAGCCGACTCCGACGAAGGGAAGTCTGCTGTGCCCATATCCATTACCGATTGGCCAGGTAAAAACTTCAATGTTGCTGGATTTGGAGTGCTTTCGGTTTGGATAAACATGTCGACGACCTCAAAGTTGTTCTTTTGGAATAATGGAGTGCCAAAGGGTAAATGTCAAGTTTTTAGAACTATTCTAACTTTAAAAAACCACCTAAATGTGATCAAACGATAGCTTCAATTTGTTCTTTGCTGAGGTTGCCCGGAACTATAACGATTGGCACGTCCAGGGTTCCAGAAGATTTAGAGAGCTGGGATACTAACGGCCCTGGGCCTTTTCGGTCCGTTCCCGCACCCAAAACCAAGATATCAACTTCAGCATCATCATTAATCTGAGCCAAAATTTCATTTACAACTTCGCCTTCCCGGATAACTAATTCGGGTTCAACATTGTGTTTTTCGCGCATCCATTTTGCAAAGACTTCAAAATGTGCGCTGATCCTGTCACGAGATTCTTCTCGCATTATCGCCCCAACACCAATCCAGTGGTTAAATTCCTCTGGAGGGATGACGGCCAAAATTTCGACCCGAGCACCCGTTTTTTCAGCTCGCATTGCAGCAAAACGCATCGCGTTCAAGCATTCTGTTGAATTATCGAGCACAACCATAAATTTCCGCATAAGGGTCCTCCATTCTGAACCCTACCATGCCCGCCCATTATTCCACCCGCAACGTCAAACTTGCACTAGAAAGAAGATAAGAATTTGTTTTGAACTTGTTTAGCGCAACATGCCTACAATATCATATGTTTTTGCCAAAATTGGGGCAGCAATAGACCTACCACGCTCTGCGCCACGCGCCAATATTTTGTCAATCTCACTGGTATCTTGCATTAGTCGTGACATTTCATTGGAAATTGGAGCCAGTTTTTCAACAGCCAAATCAACAAGCCTTGGCTTAAAGGTGCCGAATTGTTGACCGCTGAATTCCTTAATTACAGCCTCAGCATTTGAATCGCTTAAAGCCGCATAAATATTGACTAAATTGCGCGCTTCTGGACGGCCCTCCAATCCTTCGATCGAGTCTGGGAGTGGTTCCGCATCAGTTTTTGCTTTTCTAATTTTCTTTGCAAGCGCATCCGCATCATCAGTCATATTCAGACGGCTCAAATCGCTCGGGTCTGATTTTGACATCTTTTTAGACCCATCACGCAAGCTCATAACACGAGTAGCAGCTCCTTCGATGACCGGCTCAGTAATCGGAAAGAAATCAACATCAAAGTCGTTGTTAAATTTGGCCGCTATATCACGGGTCAGCTCGAGATGTTGCTTTTGGTCGTCGCCAACAGGCACATGCGTTGCATGGTAGATCAAAATATCCGCCGCCATAAGTGCTGGGTAACCAAATAGCCCTAACGAGGCATTTTCAGTGTTTTTTCCGGCTTTGTCCTTCCACTGCGTCATACGCTTCATCCACCCCATGCGCGCCACGCAATTGAAGATCCACGCCAATTGTACATGCTCTGGCACCTGGCTTTGGTTGAAAAGAATTGATTTTTCAGGATCAATACCACTGGCAATAAAGCCTGCGCAAAGTTCGTGGGTGTTGCGTCGCAAATCCTCTGGGTTTTGCCAAACTGTGATAGCATGCAAATCAACCATACAATAAACAGTCTCAAACCCACCATTTTCCTGCATATCCACGAAGCGCTTTATTGCGCCAAGGTAGTTGCCAAGCGTCAACCCACCAGACGGTTGGATACCAGAAAAAACGCGTGGAATAAAAGTTTGGGTCATAATGGCCTCAGCTCTGGATTTAGATCTATACATCGCATACTTAGCAAGCGTTAAGCCGTCAAGGAAACAAGCCATGCCAGGACCCAACACACCAGCCGTAAACCCTTTGCCGCCAATGGTCATTTTACTTTTTCTGGGCATTGTTCTGCTCGAAGCCTACATCGCCGGTGCAGAAGCCAACCTATGGGGTAGTTTTGATGCGCGTATTTCGTTGATCCGCAAATTTTCGTTTCTGCCAAATGCATTTCAAAGCTCTGCAAGTACAGCTATTTGGGTCCCAGAATTGTTCTGGCGAATGCTCACATATCCATTCGTGCATGGATCTTTTATGCAAAGTATTTTCGCAAGTGTGTTTTTTCTGGCTTTGGGTAAATTCGTCGGTGAAGTTTTAGGAGGGTTCGCAGTGCTTGCAATCTTCATCATCTCAGCAGTATCAGCAGCCCTTGCCTACGCCTTCTTTACTTCTTCGAATTTTCCACTTTTTGGGGGCTTTCCTCCAGCATACGGACTGATAGGCGCCTTCACATTTGTTTTATTCAGTCGTGCACAGGGCATTCTATCACAACAACTTATGGCCTTCAGACTATTAGGCATACTCATGGTAATAAACGTCGCTTTTGCAATGATGCAAAGTGGGCCACCTTTGTGGGTCGCAGAGTTATTTGGGGCAATTTCTGGGTTTATTTCAGCAATGATTATACATCCAGGCGGAGTAAAGATTATTATTAATAAACTCCGCAGGAGTTAACGGTTTTTACGCATCATTTGACGTAATTCCCACAAGGTAAATGCACCAGTGATATATCCAGAAACACAGTAGCTGACCAAACCAAAAAACAAGATGACGCAGAGCGCAAGGACCCTATATCCGGACATTTCCAAGATGGGTTTTACCGCCTCAGCGACAGTCCAAATCGTGACACCCATTATTAAGCTTGCCACTATAATACGCCCTATTTTTGAACGTAGTCTTTCATCAAGTTGGGCGGCATCTCCAAATTTTTGGCTGCCCCACCACAGACAAAACAACATAGCCCAACCGGCAAATGTTGCTCCATAAGCCGCAGCTGTAAATCCAATATAGGGCCTCAATCCAATCGCAATAGTCGCATTTACAATCAAGGCTAGCAGAGCGAAATAAAATGGTGACTTTGTATCTTCCCGGGCAAAGAACACTGGTTGATAGATCTTTTGCAAAACAAATGCCGGTAATCCTAGACCATAAATTGCAGTCGCCATCGCCGTTGATGCCGTGTCACTTGCAAGAAATTCGCCACGCTCAAACAGAACGGAGACAAAGACCCCCGGAATGATAAATAATGCAACAGCACTGGGAATGGTCAGCAAAAGCGAGAATTCAGCCGCACGGTTGAAGGCGTCTTTTCCACCCTGGGCGTCACCAGATCGCAATCTACGTGAAAGGTCAGGCAACAAAACAATACCAACGGCAATTCCAACAACACCAAGTGGCAGCTGATACAAACGATCCGCATAATAGAGCCACGCATTCGCTCCCTCAAAACCACTAGCAATCTGACGGCCGACAATCAAATTGATCTGAACAACACCACCCGCCAACACCGCCGGCAACGCAATAATCGCAAGCCGCTTCAAATCGGGAGTGATACGAGGAATTTTTGGGATCAATGTGAAGCCAGCTTTATGCGCCGCATGCCAAACAAAAGCTAACTGCGCAACGCCTGCAACTGGAACCGTGCATGCAAGTGTCATACCCACATTCCAATCCAACCAATGGCAAAGGAGTAACGCACCAATAAATGCCAGGTTAAGCAAAACGGGCGCCGCCGCAGCCGCCACAAAACGCCCAGTCGAGTTCAAAACCCCTGAAGCTAAAGCAGCCAGCGAGATAAACAAAATGTACGGAAATGCAATCCGGCCAAAAACAACAGTCAGATCAAAACGCTCATCACCGACAAATCCGCTGGCCATAATCCAAACCAAAGCAGGCATTGCTAAGGTAGCACAAAAACTAAAGACAATAAGAATGGCTGCTAACATCGAAAAGGCGTCACGTGCGAAATCTTTGGGAGCGTCGTTCGCCTCAAGTTTTTTAGAAAAAATCGGTACAAAAGCTATGTTAAAGGCTCCTTCCGCAAAAAACCGGCGGAACAAGTTGGGAATTGAAAAGGCAATCACAAAGGCTTCGGCAACAGGGCTTGAACCGAGGGCGCCCGCAATCAATACGTCGCGTAAGAAGCCCAAGACACGGGACACCAAAGTCCAAAG
>JAPKEA010000146.1 GCA_028822275.1 Planktomarina sp.
GAACTCCCGACCTCACCCTTACCAAGGGTGTGCTCTACCACTGAGCTACCACAGCGCTTCCAGCGGGACCTAGACATTCTTTCCTTTGGACGCAAGGCATAGATTCCTGCCCTGGCGCATTTTTTTGCCGGAACCCCAATCTAAAGAGATCAATCCCTAGACCCAGTTCAAAGCTTCCGGTAAGTGCGGAACATGGGAGAAAAACAAAAAAAACCAGTTCAAGCGCCTTCAACCGCTCGTGCAGAGCGGTTGAAGCTCGCGCTTAAGGCTAATATGTCTCGCCGCAAAGCACAGGCTCGTGCACGAGCGCAGAACAGTGACCCAAAAATAACGAAGGACGATTAATGGATTCGATTTTAGTGACAGGCGGTGGTGAACTACACGGTCAAATTCCAATCGCTGGTGCGAAAAACGCATGCCTCACGTTGATGCCAGCAACTTTGCTGACAGAGGAGCCTTTGACGCTAACCAATGCGCCACGCTTGTCAGATATCAAAACAATGAATGCACTGCTGGAGAGCCTTGGAACCGAAGTCACAACACTTCAGGGCGGTAAAGTTCTGACAATGTCTTCGCACAACTTGGATAATCTGACAGCAGACTATGACATCGTGCGTAAAATGCGGGCCTCGATTCTGGTGCTTGGTCCAATGCTGGCTCGTGAGGGTCGGGCTGTTGTGTCTCTGCCCGGTGGCTGCGCGATTGGCGCCCGCCCAGTTGATCTACATTTGAACGCAATGGAGGCTTTAGGCGCAGAGATCGAATTGCGGGATGGGTATATTCACGCTTACGCCCCAAAAGGCCTGCAGGGTAATATAATCGAATTTCCGTTTGTGTCCGTAGGGGCGACAGAAAATGTGTTACTCGCAGCTACTTTAGCAAACGGCACAACAATCATTAAGAATGCAGCGCGCGAGCCTGAAATAGTAGACCTAGCGCATTGCCTGCAAGCAATGGGTGCGAAGATTGAGGGCGAAGGTACCTCAAAAATTACAGTTGAAGGTGTAGATCGCCTGCATGGTGCTACACACCCTGTCGTAACAGACCGCATTGAATTGGGCACCTATATGTTGGCACCTATCTTTACCGGCGGTGAAGTTGAATGCCTCGGTGGGCGAATTGAGTTGCTAGAGGCATTTTGCGAAAAGCTCGATGAAGCAGGGATTTCAGTTGAGCAAACTGTGAATGGCTTAAAAGTGAAACGAGGCAATAGTGGCATCAAAGCGATAAACGTAACCACCGAACCTTTCCCAGGCTTCCCAACTGATCTGCAGGCGCAAATGATGGCAATGCTGTGCACTGCCACAGGCACCTCAGTCTTAGAAGAGAAGATTTTTGAGAACCGCTTTATGCACGCTCCTGAACTTAGTCGGATGGGAGCGAAGATAGAAGTCAATGGTGGCACAGCAGTTGTGACCGGGGTTGAACGCCTTAAAGGTGCGCCGGTCATGGCAACTGACTTACGAGCCTCGGTATCATTGATACTGGCAGGCCTTGCGGCCCAAGGCGAGACGTTGGTTAACCGGGTGTACCACTTGGACCGTGGGTACGAGCGCGTTGAAGAAAAGTTAGGTAGTTGCGGCGCAAAAATCGAACGAATAAGTGGCAAATGACCGACGCGCGATTTGAGGATGGGGCGGACACCCCGCTGCGTCTGATCGCGTTTGCGGTGGAGGATCTACAAGTAATCTCTTCGCTAGTCCAAGATGCGGTACTTCCCATTATTGAAATGCAGTGGAGCCCAAGCGAACGTCGCTTTGCAATGCTTCTCAACAGGTTTCTCTGGGAGGGTATTAAAGATAAAAAACCTGAAGGCCAAGGCTACGAGCGGGTTCAATCTGTGTTGGCATTTGAGCATGTACAAAATATTCAAACGCAAAGCATAGATCGCAAAGATGGTAATTTAATTATTTCAATCCTTGAAATTTCTTTTCATGCAGTCGAAGATGGGATGGGCTTTTACTTAATAACTTTGGCGGGTGACGGAGCAATACGTCTGAACGTTGAGGCCTTAGAAGTCACTCTTCAAGACGTTACCAGCCCCTATAAAGCTCCATCAGGCCTCAAGCCCAACCATCTTTAAGATTCATCAATCCACTTGAGCCTTTGTGATCATCGCGCTAAGTCAGAGGAAACGTGAGAGATGCAATGACGCAATTTTTGACTACTAATCAAGTTGATTTTAAAACTCAATTTCAAGCTTTGCTATCTGCAAAACGGGAAGATAGCCCAGACGTTGATGCCGTTGTTGCTGACATCATAGCAGACGTTCGAAAACGAGGCAACGCAGCCGTGACTGAGTTGACGTCTAAGTTCGACCGTCTTGATCTTTCCTCAGATAAGTTGGCTTTTACACGCGAAGAAATTATGGGATATTGCTCAACTGTTCCCAGAGCCGAGCGTGATGCACTCGAGTTAGCAGCAGAACGGATTCGTGCTTATCACGCCAAACAATTGCCCAAAGATGAAAGTTGGGTTGACGACGCTGGAGTTAGTTTAGGATGGCGCTGGACACCTGTATCTGCAGCTGGCCTTTATGTGCCGGGCGGATTAGCGTCCTACCCATCGTCAGTATTAATGAACGCCATTCCCGCCAAAGTCGCTGGAGTTAAACGTTTAGCAATCTGTGTCCCAACTCCAGATGGAATTATAAACCCTCTTGTTTTATTAGCTGCGCATATAGCTGGCGTAGACGAAATTTACCGCATTGGTGGCGCACAAGCAATTGCTGCTTTAGCCTATGGCACAGAGACGATTGCCCCTGTCGATAAAATTACTGGTCCAGGCAATGCCTTTGTAGCCGCCGCAAAGAGACGTGTTTTTGGGAAGGTTGGGATCGATATGATTGCCGGGCCATCTGAAATTTTAGTGATCGCCGATGCCGACAATAATCCCACATGGATCGCAACAGACCTGCTGGCCCAAGCCGAGCATGATGAAAGTGCACAGTCCATTTTGATCACAGACAATGAGGCCTTTGGCCACAAAGTTCAGGCTGAGGTTGAACGACAGCTTTTGACTTTACCACGCCGCAACATTGCAGGTCCTTCTTGGCGGAATTTTGGCGCCATCATCGTTGTAAAAAGCCTTAAAGAAGCTGTAGAGCTTTCCGATCGCATAGCGCCAGAGCACCTTGAATTATGTGTGGCAGATCCAGATGAACTTGCCGCCAAGATAACGCACGCTGGTGCTATTTTTATTGGCGCTTGGACTCCAGAAGCTATTGGTGATTACGTCGGTGGACCCAATCACGTGCTGCCAACGGCACGCTCTGCTAGGTTCTCCTCAGGACTATCAGTTATGGATTTTCTAAAACGTACAACACTGACTAAAATGAACCCAAAGGCATTAGCTAAAATAGGTCCCTCAGCCGAGATTTTAGCAAATTCCGAGGGTTTGCAAGCTCACGGTTTTTCAGTGCGTGCCCGCTTAGACAAGATCACCCAACCAACATGACCCATATATCGCACATATCACTGGACGACAGAAACCTGCCGGTCCCCACAACTGAAATCGGCCAAGAGCGCAAGGTAGCAATTTTCGATTTGCTCGAAAACAATAGCTTCACGTTGCCAGAGCGGGACGGACGCGCAGCGCTCGAAGGCCCATATCGGCTGGCGCTTGCGATAAGAGAACGTCGCCTCGTGTTTGATATCAAGACAATATCATTAAACCAAGCCGCAGAATTCCACCTGTCTTTGGGCCCTTTTAGACAAGTGGTGAAGGACTACTTTCAAATTTGTGAGAGCTATTTTGAAGCCATGAAGACGATGCCTCCCATTCAGATCGAAACGATTGATATGGCCCGGCGGGGAATTCACAATGAGGGTGCGCGCGTACTGCAAGAACGTTTAAGCGGCAAGGCGCTGATTGATGAACTCACTGCGCGCCGCCTATTCACACTTATCTGTGTTTTGCATTTTGGAGGCTGACAATGACATCTAAATTGCCCCAATCAATTCTATTTTGCTGCGACCATAATGCGGTCCGCTCGCCTATGGCTGAAGGCTTGATGAAAAAGTTCTACGGCTCCAAAACATACGTTCAATCAGCTGGAGTTTTGGCCGACAAGGATATTGATGGATTTTCAATTGCAGTCTGCGCCGAGCTTGGTATTGAACTTGCGCGACACAAATCCCGTTCTTTTGATGAAATGCAAAAATTAGGGGATGAACTTTCATCATTTGACTTGATTGTTGCGCTCTCGCCAGCCAGCCAAAAAGAGGCAGCCAAGATTACTAGATTTTATGCGCTTCAAGTTGATTATTGGCCCATAATAGACCCCACAGGAATTGGCGAGGGTCGCGAAGAAAATCTTGTATCCTACAGAAAAGCAAGGGATCAAATTATTAAAAGATTGATCACAAAATTTGGCCCACCCCAGGCTGAATTATAAACGATCACATACTCAAATTGCATCACATTTTGTGGATTTGAATTTGGAAATCCCTATTTCCTAGGCTTTCATCGCAAGAATTAGGTCCAAAATGTACGATTTCCATTAATTCTCGTTGAATCCGACTTGAATATTTCGGCATTGCGCCGCATTTAGAGGCAGGCTCGCCAATGAGCTGAGTATTTTTAAAGGAGAGACCATGGCCAAGGAAGAACCACTCGAATTTCCCGGTGTCGTCAAGGAACTCCTGCCTAATGCGACGTTTCGGGTTGAGCTGGAAAATGGCCATGAGATTGTTGCAACAATGGCAGGAAAAATGCGGAAAAACAGAATTCGTGTTTTGACTGGTGATAAAGTTCAGGTTGCGATGACTCCTTATGATTTGTCTAAAGGACGGATCAATTACCGCTTCAAGTAAAAAACTGATCTTGGGATCAGGAAGTCCTCGCCGGCGCGAGCTGTTGGCGGTACTTAACTTGTTTCCCAATGACATCCGAGCACCAAACATCGACGAAACCCCACTTAAGGCAGAACTTCCCAGAAAGTATTGTAATCGTATTGCGTCTTCCAAGTTGGCTGCTTTGCCGGTTGCAGACGATGAAATCATTTTATGCGCAGATACCACTGTAGCTCTTGGCCGCCGAATAGTGGGTAAACCTGATGGTATCGATGAGGCACGTGCATTTCTCATTAAGCTGTCAGGACGCCGCCATAAAGTTATAACATCAATTGCAGTTAAGAATTCTGAACGCAGCTGGCAAAAAGATGTGGTTTCGACGGTTCAGATGAAGCGGCTGTCTTCCGAGGAGTTAGAAGGTTATTTATGCACAGGCGATTGGCAAGGCAAGGCCGGTGGCTATGGAATTCAAGGCCCTGCAGGGGCATTCATTCCCTGGATATCCGGGTCTTACCCAGCAATCATGGGCCTGCCATTGCCCGAAACCGCACATTTACTGCAAACGGCAGGTCTACAAGTTTGGAAAACTTCATGAAGGGTCCACAAGTTATTCTCGGTCATATTGGAACCACAAAGGTTGCGGCCTTAATGGTTGGCGGGATTTTAAACGATGTTCTGATCGAGGATACAAACCGTCTACCCTTGGGTAGCATTCTGAGGGCCGTCGTTGACCGTCCGGTTAAGGGTATCGGCGGTGTAATGCTCAGAATTCCCAGTGGTATTGGTTTTCTGAAAAAAGCCAAGGGCCTTGCACCTGGACAAGTGATTACCGTTCAAACCTCTGGATTTGCTGAAGACGGAAAAGCGGACCCCGTCAGTCAGCACTGTATTTTTAAAAGTCGCTTTGCCATTGTGACACCCCACCAACCTGGCTTAAATATCTCTCGCCAAATCCGCTCTGATGACTTGCGCGATGAACTCACAATGGTGGCGAAAAGTGCAATGGAAGGCTCAGAAATGGGCCTCATTATTCGTAGTGCTGCGGCATCTGCTGATATCGAAGAAATTGGCGAAGACATTTTAGCCATGCGAACCCTTGCCGACACGATAGCCTCGGAGGTTGGAACTCTTCCTGAGGTATTACTCGAAGGCGATGACCCCCATGTTCAAGCCTGGCGTGAATGGTCTAATGTGACGAATATTTTAACAGCATCGGATGATCTTGAGGGTAGTGGAGCTCTTGATCAAATAGAAGCTGCACAGGACGCATGGGTGTCTCTTGGAGCGGGAGGAATGTTTATTGAGCAAACTCGTGCCATGATTACTGTAGATATCAATACTGGAGCCAATTTTTCCCCAGCGGCTGCTTTGAAAGCCAATCTTGCAGCCGTTCAAGATTTACCACGCCAATTGCGGCTTCGTGGGTATTCAGGCCAGATTGCAATAGATTTTGCTCCAATGTCTAAACGAGACCGCAAACCTGTTGAGGTAGCACTCCGGGCCGCATTGCGCACCTGCCCGGTTGCAACAGAGTTTGTTGGCTGGACACCGCTAGGTCACGGGGAACTGAAGAGAAAGCGCGAACGCTTAACCGTGACTGGCTTGCTTACATGAATTGCCCAATGTGTAAAAAGCCCGCCATCCAGGCGTATAAACCATTTTGCTCCAAGCGTTGCTGCGATCTGGATTTGGGGAAATGGCTCATTGGCGGATATGTGATGGCGAATAACGATGAGACTGAAAGCTCAGACCCAGAAACACAGGAAGAGTAGGGGCCATATCATTCATTTGAAGCGAGGCCTTCTCGACAAAAGACCTCAAAATCTAAACTGCCTAGTTGTTTTTTAATTTTAGAGCTCTTTCGTCCAAAAAAATTTCGGAATCGTCTGGAC
>JAPKEA010000586.1 GCA_028822275.1 Planktomarina sp.
GTGCTTCTTTACGTTCCTCAGCCTGTTTTTTCTCACGCAGCTCTTTGGCCGAGTAATATTCAGTGCATTTGTCCTTGATTTGAAAATAGACTGTATAAAACAACTTTAATTTAAGGTTTTTGTCTCCACACCAACTTGAATTATTTATTCGAAAAGTCTGGCTCGTTTGTGGCGAAATATTTGTGCTTGTGCCCCAAGATTTGTTGCCCTGTAATACAATTCTATCGATGTTTGAGGTGGTGTGATTGAACACCTCAATTTTCGTTCCAATGTATGGATTGCTGCCATCACAGCTCCAGTCTTTTGCGTCAACTTCCCTTTGAAAAGTTTCTAAACCGCCTTTTTCTAATGTTTTGCACATTCCCTCAGCACTGACAGCCTGTGTCGTGATTGTCATTATTAGGCCAATTAATAGTACGCGCATGAGATATCTCCAGATTTAGGCATGAGCTTAGCCGGATTGGCGTTTTTGTGAAGACTGAATTTCAAGCAGAGACAAGACACCTGCCAATGGACATATGTGGACACCCCTCTTTAGAGGGTGTCACACTGTCGTGGTTCGTTGCGTCAGCTATTTTTGGCATTGTCTGGGTCTGTCTGCCCCAAAGGGGTAGGCCAGATAAACCCGTCCTTCTCGGCTACTAAGCTACTGTCCACCAAACCCTCTACCGCACGCTTAATAGCTTTGGTTACAGAGGCCTTAGACTTACCGTTAGGTGAGATGTTCTGATGCTTACAATCCTCTGCTAATAATGGATAAGAAACAGCCAGATGGTCTTCAGATAATCCAAACATTGCACCCACATTTGTTGGGTCAGTTTTTAATAAACGCTGAAGTGAGTTTAGGACTAATATTTGTGGTTTGGTCAGAGTATTTTCTTTTTCTGTCTCTGACGAATTTTCAATATAGTCGAGATATGAAACTAAGTACTCCTTTTCATCTTTGCCCGTTTCGTCTTTCAGAACCCCAGTTTTACGCTCAAATAAAAACACCTCCCCAGCCGGGCCATTACGATGAAGCTCACGTTTCATTTTTACTAAATCCGAGGTTGGTTTTTTCTTAACCGAAAAAACACTGTCAGCTGCGGCTTCCAAAGAGTTGTGGCCGCGGAGTCCTTTTGACACATCTTTTCCGGAGTGATGAACTACAATTACTGTAGTGCCAAGGTCGCGTATACGCCGAAGTGTATCGACAACTTTTCCCATTGCGGCACTAGAGTTTTCATCCCCAACCCCTGACATGGCTAGGGCCAATGTATCTATAATTAAAACACGAGGGGGCCGAGGGGGATCATCAGGGTCGGAGTATTCTTCATCTTGATATTTCTCATATTCCAAGGCTTTAAAAAACAATGGCTCGAAAATATTTGGTGGTGGCCCAGCAACACCGCAGGAGTTAAAATAAGAGCTTTTCACTTTTTTCGTTAATTTGTATTGATTTGCGCAAACAGTTCTCATTTTAAGTTGATCTGCGTCTTCGAATGCACAGTACCGCACGTCAGCAGGTATAGAAATTTTTCTACCTAACCAGTTTTCACACTTTACTAAGCTCACCATAAGATCGACCATTAAAAAGGATTTCATAGACTTGGGTGGTCCATAAAAAAGTATAATTGAAGATCTCTCAATTAGACCGTCCACTAAAAATTGTGGAGGCTCTATATGTAGTCGCCAATTGTGGAATTCTACAGGGTTGAATGCTTCCCATATTTCCTCAAACTCTGTGTCATATTCATAACCGATGATATGATTAGTCATGGCTGCTTACCTCATTAGTCGCTTTGTTTATTGCCCTATTTAAAATCCACCCATCGACCTCAGATTTAACGTACATACGAATGGCTCCAGAAACTGG
>JAPKEA010000587.1 GCA_028822275.1 Planktomarina sp.
GGTTTTGGTCGTCATCTTTCAATTGAGGTCAATCAAAAATCTCCTCATTTACGCCACCAAGACCTTTTACATTAAGGTTGCCTGATAGCTCTTTATTGACGGCATATTCTGCCTCCAGCTTCTTCTTACGGATGCCCTTAAGCTTTGAGAGTGGCGCAAACATATGCTGCAATCTTGGAAGGTTGGACAGACATTTTTAACGGCGCTGATTGATACACTTGAGGCCGAACTCAAACGTCATGAAACCAAAATTCGTGCTAGGAATTACCTGGTAAGGGTAGGGACCAAGTTCCTGCATCACTCTTTTAAAGCAAAAAACGGCCATGCTTGGGAGGAGGTAAGCATGACCGTTCTTATGTATCCGCGCCTCGGTGCGTCTCGGGAGGAGAAGAAGCAAGGCGCGTCCTCGCTAACATTGCTCGGGAGGAGGTGAGCGCCGTTAGCGGTATTTTCGGTTCCACTCGGGAGGAGGTGAGTGGTTCCAAAACTGGTGTTTGAAGCATTGCTTCAGGAAAAAGGTTTTAGCTTTGTGATTTACACACCGTAAGCTGCCTCGTGGGCAATCTGCCGGATAGATGATGGCGCGATTCCGAGGTCTTGCAGGTCACGTACTGAACACTGCTCGAGTTCTTTAAGTGTTGTATAGTAGATCTTACGCTTTGCCGCTTTTTCAGACAACAGAGCGCGAAGCGCCTTAAAGCGTAATCTTAGTGAAGTGCCAGTAAAGAATGGCGCTGTTATTGTTGTCATATAATCGCTCAATTTCTTTATTAGTAGTTTTGCTTCTAAAACAAACTTACATAATTATGCTGCAGTTGCACAACAGCCTTTTCCGCAATGCCGCCATGCAGCATTTGCATAATGCAGCTGATGAGGGATACATCCGTTTTAGTTTGGGTCACTTTTTAGGCTTTATGGATGCAGTGATGTCATTCATGGCGATACTCCTCATTGAGTCTCACCGTTAATTGTAGAGTATTGCCATGTTATCGGCGTCAGATTGTGAAGCATTTGCAAAGGCGGGTTCATGTTACCATTTCGGCGGTGTCACTGTCCCAGAGGGAGAAGGCATCAGAACGAGGGTGACATTATGAGTTGATAACGGAGAGAACGAAAGAATAGGTTTATTTTATTATAATCGGATAGAATACTCTCGAGCATTATAGGGGATTTTAATTTTCGAAGATTTTCTTTAGCTTTTCAGTTGGTTGGTGCGACACTTCAATCATATTGCTCAAGCCCTTGTCGTCGCGGTTATCAGAATCTGTGCAAATGCTCAGTTGGTTTTATGTGACTTCGCAATTTGTCGTTTATGACGAGCTTGGGTTTACCAAAATGTGCACCCAATCTTTTAAAAAACCGCTTTTCAGCTTTCTTAGGAGAGGCCTTTGCTTTTGAAAAGGCGCTGGTAGCCATGACAATTAATTTAAAAGGTAACTATTTTCCCAAATCGTGTTCCTTTACGCCGTATCTTCTTCTATTTTTGATATGTTGTTTCTTATTGAGACATGGAAAAAAAATTTAGCTAAGCGCAGCGTTGAAACTGATAATGCCACAGTGAACCATGGGTTCGAGTGGGTTTTCTAGTAGATCGCTGAAAACGCTCATTCCGGAAAGAAGTTGGAAGCACTTTCCTAGTTTATGGATGAGACCGATATTAAATTTTGCATAAAATTTACCTATTTATACTGCGCTGTTGATTGCGACGGGCAAGCCTTTTTGTTTTATGCTGTCAGAGCGCTGTGATACTGATCTTCTTCAGGCGCGGAGTTAATATGAAAGGAACCCGGAGTCGCATTGCCATCGACAAGAACAGCGCCAATTTGCCGATATCAAAGCCTAATTTTCATCCT
>JAPKEA010000588.1 GCA_028822275.1 Planktomarina sp.
CCAGATTTCGCCACTGATTTGCTCGCGCACGCAATGATTTGGTTGCTGCCAAAACTGCTTTAGGTCCATGCACATTCTTTTTTCCAAAGGTCTGCACTGTGGCAGTGGGCAGAAAAGACCCTCGATAGTTTTCCAGACGCGCGGAATATAACTATGCCGATCATTGCCCGCGAGACCGAAGCCACGGTCTCGACGCCCGCACTGGCCTCACGGGTGATAACATGGATGGTCGCGGTGGCATTTTTGCTTATCGTATGCATCCGTTTCCATCTTATATTTGGCCGGCCCCCAACATCAGCAAGGCAAACTCTACCAATTTCGTCGTCGCTGACCGCACACTCATTACGCCTAACTTTTTTGGCTGTTACCCCCTCAGAAATTGTCTGCCTCTTCTGTTTGTCTCAGGTGGATGATCATAGCCAATCGGTCATGGTCCTTTCAGTTCGGCCGCGCCGATCGTTTGCGAACAGCGATGCAATTTTCTGAGCTGATTCGAATAGATGCAGCCCTTTTGGAAAATTGGCATTGGACTTGGCTCAGACGCGCCGCATTTGTTAGGTTCAAGAGCATTTTGACCGTGCGTCGCCTGACCCCGCCACGGTTTAATGGCCAGTGTTGCTTTCAAATTTACGGTAGGTTTCGATTAGGCTTATGTTACTTTATTTCAGAATAGAGCCTATTTCTCGTTACTATTGCACTGGCGCTCATGGTCAAGAATCGCAACGTGGCACCAAAATAGTGGGAATAAATGTCTTGTATCAGGCGCTTCTGCGGTTTTGTGTTATTAGGTGCGGGCAATGATCTGCGTGATCATTGAAAAGTTTATCGACAAAACTCTAATTGGATTGTCTCTCAGATTTCCGTAGAACGCATATATTATTGTGGGGGATGTCCGATGTTATCAAATGTTGACCAAGCACTGAGACTGGCGAAAAAGCATCTGGATCAGGGTGACTTTGACGCTGCAGAAGACGTATTTCGCCGCGTGTTGGCCGAATTTCCAAAGAATAAACCGGCACGGTTGGGTTTGAAAAAATTGTTGTCCCAGCAGCCCAAAAAATCCTCAGACACAACTGTGCCGTCCGAATCTAAAGTGCAGGCCATAATTGAACTTTATAATGCTGGCAGGTTGCAAGAAGTGGTCGTTCAAGGCGAAAAATTGGCACGGCAATTTCCAAATTATCTTGAGATTCATAATATTCTAGGAGCCGCAAATTTAAACCTTGGAAGAGCCGAGGAGACCCTTAAAAATTATCGCAGAGCAATAGAAATAAACCCCAGATTTTCAGATGCTCATAATAATATGGGTACGGTTCTTTACCATCAAGGAAATCTTGATCAGGCGATTGAAAGTTATCATCTGGCGATAGAGATCGAACCCGGGTTTGCCGATGCGTATTACAATATGGGAAATGCCTTCAAACAGAAAGGCGACCTCACTAAAGCAGTGGAGAATTATAGAAAATCCCTTCTGCACCAGCCTAATGATACAGAGGTTTTAATCAGCTATGGCAATGCCTTAGTTGCAGATGGCAATGTCAATAAGGCGATAGAAATTTATCAAAGAGCGCTGCAGATCCAACCTGATTTTGTGGATGCACAGATGAACTTGGCAAAGGCCTTGGCACAAAAAGCTGGCATCAAGACCCTGCAAGATGAGGGTTCAGGTGGTATTAATCTTGAGATAAACACGGCAGAATATCACTGGTCATTGGGAATTGAACTGGCGGGTAAGGGCGCATTTGACGCCGCAGTTGCAAACTATACACGTTCGCTTAAGATCAAACCTGACAATGCTGAGGTCCATAACGATCTTGGTCTTGTTTTAGTGAAAATGGGCAAAATTAGGGCG
>JAPKEA010000589.1 GCA_028822275.1 Planktomarina sp.
TTGTAATAGACATTGGAGGAATAAAAGTAGGGCAGGTTTGCAGTTAGCTTCATATCTTTGCCATCAAGAGCAGTCTCATCGATGGCTTTATAGTTAATTGTACCAGATAATGCGTTATACATGTTAACCCGCCATTCAAACATTGATGACAGCACCTCGATGCCAACTCCGCTACGCTTGTGCTTTGATTCAAGCTCATAATCGTAGAATACGTTTGCACCAAAGATTATTGTTTCATCATCGTTTATCTGACGAGTGCCAAAACCAGTGTTCAGTGTTGTGCGGTTATTGAAGTTTACGATCGATGTCTGGTTGAATGTGAACGAGTTGGCTGTCTCGTCTAGGCGGTACACAGTCATGGCCTCGGTTTTGGTTTTTGTACCTGTGGCTACACCGAATGCGTCTGCGCCTACGTTTAACTCAAAGTGTGTAAAATCTGATGTTGATAGGACCCTATCTTCAAATTTATCCAGCTCGGAATTGGCGGCACCAATAGTCGCTGAGACAGCTTCTGTCTTGGCTGCGGCTTCCCCATCGTTATTTTCAATACCCTGCGCAATATTCTTTATGAAGGTTGCGAACTTTCCCGCTTTCGGCGCGTCTTGAGCGTTGAGGGGAAGTGCAAGCAGCGCAAGAATAACGCTGGGGTAAAGAAAATTTTTCACTACAAATTCCTTAAATATATTTAACAAAACAAACGTGAACCGAATCCGATGTAATTGTGAGACATAGTAGTTTCTTGATGGAATTATGAGTATTACGCTACGTAACAATTGTAAATAGTTTTACTATTATTCCGTTTCATATTAATCTATTACCTGATGGGGTTCACATAACCGTGTTTCAGAAATGTCAGTACCAGCGAACGCTTACCAAGGACACAAAAGTTATTAAAAGAATGCATTTCAAATATGGAAGATGTAGATCATGGCACGATTGCCAAAGGTCAATCACATTCAATCACTATGAATTACTTTTTTATTTGGGATATTAATTATCCAAATTATTTTGGTTCTAAGTGCATCCATATTTGGTTTTAGGTCATCCTATATGGCTAACCATCGATCAAACTCGCTTGAGATTAGGAACATAAGCCGTACTCGCATTGGCATGCGTATCTGCCATATTATAATGACACGGCTCAGACTGTGGATATCGACGTCATTGAATTAAAGAATGTCGTAAATTTGATTACTTACTCACGTCCTCCAGCCTAATCTGGTCGTTATTGTGCGGGCTGTAGTTTGGGCGCTCCTATTGCTGGGCTAATGGAAAATAGACAAGGTACACACCATGCAGTCAGACGACTTTGGTTTTGGAACACAAATCCGTAAATCACCTTATTTTGATGCAACAGTTCAGTGGGGGGCACAGTCCTTTTCGGTTTATAATCATATGTACATCCCACGTGACTTTGGAGATCCAGAGGAGAATTTCTGGAACTTGGTGAACGACGCCATCTTGTGCGATGTCGCAGTCGAACGTCAGGTGGAAATAACTGGTCCTGATGCCGCTAAATTCATCCAGACACTTACCCCACGTGATCTATCGAATATGTCTGTTGGGCAGTGTAAATACATTTTAATCACAAACGCCGATGGCGGAATATTGAACGATCCAGTCTTGTTGAGGCTAGCGGAAAATCACTTTTGGCTTTCACTCGCTGATAGCGATATTTTGCTTTGGGCACAGGGTGTTGCCATCAACTCTGATTTGGATATCACTATTGTAGAGCCAGACGTATCGCCATTGCAATTGCAGGGTCCTAAATCTGGAAAAATCATGCAGGCCTTATTTGGTGATAGCATCATGGACCTGCGCTATTACTGGCTGCGTGAAGTGGAACTTGACG
>JAPKEA010000590.1 GCA_028822275.1 Planktomarina sp.
ATACTCTTGACATGGCCATCTCGGGGCAAGGTTTTTTCGCGATGGAGGCTGGCGGAGTTGCTGCCCAAACAGTATATACGCGGAACGGTTCATTCAACGTGGATGACAGTGGCTTTATTGTAGACAGTAACGGACAGTTTCTCCTGGGCTACCCGGTGGACAGCGACGGCGCAGTAGCGGACAAGACGCTGGCTGGTGCAACTAAATTAGAATTAAAATCAGAGTTTGGTGAGCCTAAGCGCACAGAGAATATTTCGATGGGCGTAAACCTCTCGTCAAGCGATAAGGTTCTAGCTGCGGATAATATTTTTGTTACGACTGACCCAGAGACATATTCGTCAACGTCAGCTGTCACAATCTTTGATAGTGCAGGGAACCCACAATCGGCGACTGTTTATTATTTAAAGACACAGCAGGCTACAGATTTAGAGCCTAATTTTAAATATGATACTAAAGTCTTTGTTGATGGTATAGAAATTAAACCCAATTTAACCAAGGCAGTTAATCCGCAACAGGAAGCCTTATTTATTGATAAGTTTGGACAGCAGACGACTAGAACTGATATGCCAGACCCAGCTTACATACTACAGGGCAAGGGATTTCCCCTTTATAAGGCTGATGACCTGGGTGCGGCGGTCAAGTCGACCCCTGCAATAATTCAAGGTCTTCCTCTTGCACAATTTTTAGACCAAGGCCGCACAGTAACAATCACCACAGATCCGGGTGAATTTAAGTCAACTATGGAGTACCAAGCTTTGGCTGGTGTGGCATCGCCAGTTCCCGGAACATTCTGGGGCAAAGATTTCTTACTACTAGATTTTGATAAGAGTGGCCCAATTTCAGTAGATATACCTCCCGGGACATATAATGGCACTCAATTGGCTGAAGCCGTTGAAGTCGCTACCAGAAATGCATTTGGTGATGATAAAAAAATTAAACTTGAAGCAGGTGAGGATAACTTTTTCACTCTTGACCTGAAAAAGAGTATTGGTGACGGCCTTTCATCAGGCTTGACCACCCCGATAGTTGTTAATTTGCATGATCCGAGTTTTGTTTTAACACAAGCTCAAGCGGAAGCTGGTATGGTCATGGACGACTTTCTTCAGCACGCTCAGGTGCGGATGAACGATGAGATGAATAAATATATACAGACTGGAGAGTCGACTGATCAAACAAGGGTAGAAGCCCTTGGAACCGTTGACGGTCAACTTTTTAAGAAAATCCGTGGAAACTCTATCACCCAGACCACTACAACGCCCCCAGTAGGTTATGATATTTTGGAAGTTGGGCATAAGAATGATACTCAAGGTACAGGGGTAACCAATAGAAGGTTTGTGGCGTACTCAAATCCTCCCACGGACCAGGCAGGTTATACCGTTGCGAAATTTGGTGAGAGAAATAAACCTGTTATCGCTGCTTATGACGTGAAGGCGACGTTAATCCACGACCAGAGCGCTAATACGGATCCCGTTATAGATGCTAACAAGAACCCAGTTATCTTTCTCGCGAAAGATACTTCTAATGATGTTCAGGGTAATGCAAGTACCGTCAATGACTTCCCACTGAAGCCGGAGGTTGTACGCTTTTTTCAAACTGGTAATACAGCTGCCGCCAATGCCGGTGCTGGGCTCAGGCTTACTGCGTGGACTGACTTCTTCGGAACGGAAGAAATTGCTGTTAAATCGGTACTTCAAGATCCCAACAATACTGGCAACTGGATGGTTACACTAGATTTTGACATGGGTGCAAATGCCATACCGGCGTCGGCTACAAACACAGAGCAAGTAGTTACAGTTTTGGCAAAGCCATCACGCGACGTTGAGGCATATTTTGAGAGCTCAGAGGGCCT
>JAPKEA010000147.1 GCA_028822275.1 Planktomarina sp.
GCCTTCGCCAGCTGTGAGATCACAAACGCCAGTTGCCACCTCTTCGTTCAAAATTGTCACCACGCCATTTTCGACAAGCATTGCATAGCGTGAAGAACGCTCAATAAACCCAACTATTGGGGCACTGAAATTTTTACCTATAGCCTTTGTGAATTCACTAACTGGGTCCGCCCACATGGAAATTCCTGCCGCCCGAGCACCAGTGGATTCACTCCATTCTTTCATAACAAATACATCATTGACGGACACGCAGATGATCTCGGCGACACCTTTGGATTCAAATTGATCTTTCGTACGCATGAATGATGGCACATGCGAAACTGAGCAGGTTGACGTGTAAGCACCAGGAAGCCCAAAAATAACTACTTTCCGACCAGCTGTTAAGCTTGAGATAGAAGTTTCTTCAGGGCCTAAAGGGCCACTCCGGCGCAATATCGCCTCTGGCAGTTTATCACCTACTAGAATTGCCATTATGTTTATCCTTCATTCATTGTAAGTACTTCATTCATGGTTATAGAATGCATTTGAAAAGTTACCAGAGGTCTTATGAAATGTCAGGTATTGTGATTATTGGCGCAGGACAGGCCGGCTCATCTATGGCGGTAAAATTACGATCCTTGGGGTTTGAGGGGGACGTTACTTTAATTGGGGAAGAGCCAGTTGCACCTTATCAGCGACCACCTTTGTCCAAAAAATATTTACTCGGTGAAATGTCGCTGGAAAGATTGTACCTTCGCCCACCGGAATTCTATGCCACGCAAAATATCAATTTGCGTCTAGGAACAAAAGTCACAGCGGTTGATACTATCAATAAATCAGTAAAGCTGGGCGATGAAACGCTGCATTACACTCATCTTGCTTTCACCACCGGCTCTAAACCACGGCTATTACCCACGTCAATCGGCGGTGCTTTGGGTGGAGTTTTCACGGTACGCACATTGGCAGATGTTGAGGCCATGCAAACAGCCTTTGTGCAGGGCGGCCATGTATTAGTCATTGGCGGCGGTTATATAGGCCTCGAAGCTGCAGCAGTCGCCGTAAAAAAGGGTCTGAAAGTGACATTGATCGAGATGGCAGACCGTATTTTGCAACGTGTTGCTTCGTCTGAAACATCTGATTATTTCCGCGATTTGCATACGGGTCATGGGGTAAAAATCTTAGAGGGCGTTGGTCTGGATCATCTGATCGGCGACGGCAAAGTCATTGGCGCTGTCTTATCGAACGGACATGAGCTAAATATTGATTTTGCAATTGTTGGCGTCGGTATTTTACCAAATACAGATTTAATTGAAGGCACCGGTATCGAGCTCAACAATGGCATTGAAACCAACGGCAAAGGGCAAACCTCTATCCCAGACGTATGGGCAGCTGGTGATTGCGCAAGCTTTCCATATCGGGGCAGCCGCATCCGCCTAGAGAGTGTTCCCAATGCAATAGACCAAGCTGAAATCGTTGCCGCCAACTTAATGGGTAAAGAAAAAGATTACGTTGCCTCACCTTGGTTTTGGTCAGATCAATATGACGTCAAACTACAAATTGCTGGTTTAAATGCAGGGTTCACAAAAGTTATTGTGCGAGACGGTGGAGCAGCGCGCTCTCACTGGTACTACCGGGACGGCAGCTTGGTTGCTGTCGACGCAATGAACGATCCACGCGCATATATGGTCGCAAAGCGGCTGATTGAGGCCAAAAGAAATATTGACCCAGAAGTTGTTGCAAATCCACATAGTGACTTAAAAGCTTTACTTTAAGTATGAGAATTATAGGTGGTCAAAATCGCGGGTTAAGGCTTGCAGCCGTCGGCAAAGGTGATGCGACTGCGCATCTTCGCCCAACAACTGACCGCGTGCGCGAAAGCCTATTTAACGTCTTACAAAACTATTTAGACTTTAACGGGTTAAATGTGTTAGATCTTTTCGCTGGAACGGGTGCGTTAGCGTTTGAAGCCATTTCACGCGGGGCGGCGCAGGCCACTTTGGTAGAAAACGGCCGTGCTGGACAAAAACTTATTCGCGAAAATATGACACTATTGCGCTGTAGCGATCGTTGTAAACTGCTGTCACAAGACGCAACAAAAATCGGGAGTGGGTCTCAATGTGATTTAATTTTTATTGATCCTCCTTACGGGAAAGCATTGGGAGAAAAAGCGCTCCTACAAGCCATGGCGCAGCGCTGGATTGCGCCAGATGCGTTAATTGTTTTTGAAGAGGCCACTAACGTTGAACCTGATGGCTTTTTCGTTGAAGATACACGAAAATATGGCGGCACAACAATAACGCTTCTATCGCCAGCCTAAAAACCACAGCTCAAAAATAATTTGACTTTCATAGCAGCCCATCATAATTGCGGCGAGACCGGTTAGCAAATCTTACTGCCAAAGCAGCACTTTGACCTGACCGAAACCAAAGCGAACCTTTGGGGATGCGAGTTACAGTCAAAAGGCAATCCTGCCTCATGATCGAAGTGATCCGCCAGCTATGCGCGTGAGCGTAGAGGATATATTATGACTTTTGAAGACCTGGGCCTTATGCCCCGCTTGGTTGAACAACTGACCGCGCAAGGCATTGTTGATCCAACACCAATCCAAGTTCAAGCCATCCCACATGCGCTTGAAGGACGTGACGTTATGGGGCTAGCCCAAACAGGCACCGGTAAAACAGCCGCTTTTGGCCTTCCAATTATGCACCACCTTTTGAAGGTTGGTAAAAAACCAGAACCCAAAACAGTACGAGGTTTGATCCTTGCACCAACCCGAGAGTTAGCGGGTCAAATCAAAGATAACTTATCTGCATATTCTGCCGGCACTCATATTAAAGTTAATCTTGTGGTCGGAGGTATGGCTATCAGTGCACAGATCAATCGCCTGGCGCGTGGCACAGATCTGTTGATCGCGACCCCCGGTCGTTTGATAGACCTTATCGATCGTGGCGCAGTCATTCTATCTAAAACACAATTTCTTGTGTTGGACGAAGCGGATCAAATGCTTGACCTCGGTTTTATCCACGCCTTGCGTCAAATCGCACCTCTTTTGGCCGCTGAGCGTCAAACAATGTTATTTTCAGCAACAATGCCAAAGCACATGAATGAACTTGCATCAACCTATTTGAAAAGCCCAGAACGCGTTGCAGTATCTCGTCCAGGGGAAGTTGCAGATAAAATTACCCAAGAAGTGCACTTTGTTGCTGGTACCGCGAAAACTGACTTCCTAATTGAGAAACTGGCTGAGCACCGCGATGATGCGGCAATCGTTTTTGCGAGAACCAAACATGGCTCTGAGCGTTTAATGAAGGCTCTTTCGAAGTCTGGGTATGCAACAGATTCAGTTCACGGAAACAAATCTCAAGGGCAACGCCAACGGGCAATCGACGCCCTCCGAAGTGGTAAGATCAAGGTTTTGGTCGCTACTGACGTCGCAGCCCGTGGCTTGGATATTCCTGATGTTCGTTTCGTTTACAACTACGACCTTCCAAACGTTCCTGAAAACTATATTCACCGTATTGGACGCACAGCGCGCGCTGGCCGTGACGGTCGCGCAATTGCTTTTGTTGCACCTGATGAGATGAGCGAATTAAAGGATGTGGAAAAGGTTATAAAGGGTGAAATTCCAATCGCCAGTGGTCGCCGTTGGGACCTTGTTCCAGGAGTTGACACGCGCAAACCTAAGCGCCAGCAATCTGGTGGCCGCGGAAAAGGCTCACCGCGCCGTGACAATGACACTTGGGGGGATGCAAAGCCATGGAACAAAGACAAACCCCGAGCAGGTAAGCCAGGTGGGAAACCAGGTGGGAAACCAGGTGGGAGATCAGGCGGTAAGCCAGGTGCTACATTAGCAGGCAAGTTTGTAAGCGCATTCGAAAATCATCCATCAAAATCTGAAAGTGGCGCAAAACCGGATGGTAAACCTCCACATAAAAGTGGCAAGCCGGGTGGACGCTCTAGCAAACCCAAGGGCAGGACCAACCTTGGCGGCAATGCCAAGCCGCAACGTTCTAAAGCTTAGGACACAGATTTATTAATTATCTGTCGGATGAAACCGACCTGCCGGTGACAGGGTGAATATTTCAACGCCTGTCGCCGTTACTCCCACAGAGTGCTCAAACTGCGCTGAGAGAGTTCTATCCCGCGTAACAGCTGTCCAATCATCGTCAAGGACTTTAGTCTCTGGGCGTCCAAGGTTTACCATGGGCTCAATGGTGAAAAACATTCCCTCTTCAAGAACAGGGCCAGTACCGACATTTCCATAATGTAAGACATTCGGGGGTGCATGAAAAACTTGCCCCAAACCGTGACCACAGAAATCTCTTACAACACTCATCCGGTGGCCTTCTACAAAACTTTGGATCGCGTGGCCAATATCTCCAAAGGAATTGCCAGGTTTCACGGCCTCAATACCTTTAAACAGGGCGTCATGGGTCACTTGGATCAGCCGTTCAGATTTCCGCGGTAACTTCCCAACCGCATACATGCGACTAGTGTCGCCGAACCAGCCATCAACGATTACAGTAACATCAATATTCAGAATATCACCGTCCTTGATTCGTTTATCACCAGGGACGCCATGGCATACTACATGGTTTACAGAGATACAGCTTGCATGTTTATAGCCTCGGTATCCAATCGTTGCGGATTTCGCCCCATGGGCATTCACCATATCAGTAATGATCAGATCAATCTCACCCGTACCAACCCCAACCGCAATATGCGGCGCAATATCATCCAAAATAGTCGCCGCTACACGCCCAGCTTCAGCCATCCCAGAAAAGTCATTACTTTCATAAATTCGGATACCGTCTTTGGTTAAACTTCCACGGGCTGAGGCCAAGGGGATCACTCCTAATACAAACTTGTCTTTGTATAGAACATGTAGCGAAGCGGGGCCAGAGTGATGCACTGAAAATTCAGCTGCGGTTTAAAATTGTAGGAAAAATGGGCATCGCTCTCCCTAATGTAATCGCATAGGGACTAATATTACAGCCGAAGCAAAGTATTTCTACACCACGTTTGCTTGCCAGAGCGCAGGCGTCAGCATATGCAAGATCAAGATCAGCGGCTAATCGGAAGCGCGCACAGGCTGTGTGTTGCGCACAATACAGCAACACAGCCCTGTGCCCAGCTTCCACCATGTCACCCAAAACTCCCAAATGCTTCAATCCACGTGCAGTAACTGTATCTGGGAACTCAGCCCAATCGTCACCGCGCCAAAGGTGAACGTTCTTCACTTCAACATATGTGTTGCACTGTTCAGTATGCGTGAGCAAAAAATCAACTCTCGAATTTTTACCATACTTTTGCTTAGGCTGTATCGTAGCGTAGTCGGCGAACTCAAAAATGGATTTTGAAAGTAGCGCTTCTTTTACCAATCGATTGGGAATCCCAGTATCAATTCCAACCCAAGCTTCATTTTTTAATTGTGCAACGCGCCAAGCAAATTTGAGTTTTTTCTTTGGATCATCATTCGGCTCAAGCCAAACGCGCAAGCCTGCGTCTTATAGTCCAATCATAGCACCAGGGTTTGCACAGTGTGCTATAACCTCACGTCCATCATCAAGTTTTACGTCCGCAAGGAATCGTTTGTAGCGTCGGATAAACCAGCCAGGCAGAAGAGGGGTTTGAAACCGCTTGCCGCTTGCCTATACCTACAGCAATTCGGAAAGCAAGGACAGCACATGAGCAACCCAACAGCCGCAATGCTTGTTATAGGCGATGAAATTCTCTCAGGTCGCACCCGCGACGCCAATATGCATCATCTTTCAGGTCAACTCACCCAGTATGGTATTGATCTCAAGGAAGTGCGCGTAGTGAGCGACGATCGGGCAGCAATTATCGCAGCCGTGCAAACCCTTTCAAACAGCTACGATCAAGTCTTCACAAGCGGGGGCATCGGCCCGACACATGATGACATAACAGCCGATTGCATTGCAGCAGCCTTCGGCGCCCAAATTGATGTGCGCGCAGATGCACGTGCTATTTTACAAGCCCATTATAACGAGCAACAACTTGAATTGAACGAGGCCCGCCTACGCATGGCACGCATTCCAGATGTTGCCTTTTTGATCGATAACCCCATTAGCAAGGCACCAGGGTTCAGTCTTGGCAATGTTCACGTGATGGCTGGTGTACCAGCTATTTTTCAAGCTATGGTTTCGAGTATCTTACCTACCCTAACTGGCGGAAAACCTTTAATTTCAACAAGCTATCGAGTAGAACGTGGCGAAGGTGATATTGCAGCTCCTTTAAGCGCGTTGGCTGACAGCTACCCTACGCTCTCAATTGGTAGTTATCCCTTTCAAAAAAACGGTCTATTCGGTGCAAACGTTGTAATGCGAGGGACAGATAGTGAGATATTGGACCAAGCTATGATCCGTCTGAAGGCAGAGTTCCCCGCATGAATTTACCAGACGCTCAAAGGCTCTACGAGGTAACCAATGCAACATGGCCCACTCTGACAGTAGAGCAATATGAGGGCTGGAACATACGCAATGGTGCTGGTGGGGGTAAGCGCGTATCAGCTACGACTTTAGCTCAGTCAGCCCTACTGGATATCGGCGCAGCGGAGGCCGCAATGTGTAGGTTAGGTCAACAAAAAATATTTATAGTCCGAGACGGTGAACAAGTATTAGACACCAGACTTGAGGCGCGCGGTTACCGC
>JAPKEA010000591.1 GCA_028822275.1 Planktomarina sp.
CTGGATTTTCTCGACCTTAACGGCAATGAGAAACGCACAGAGCAATGTACCTTAGGAATAGAGTTACTCTCCCAAGGTGCTCACTCACGCCTCACCGTAGAAGAGACTGTAAAGCAACGTTCCATTGAATTGAGGGCAGCCACTCTTCAAGAACAAGCTCAGATTGAAGCTCGAAGAGGCGATTGGGCTAAAGTAGATCAAATTATGGAAGACTTGGAAACACTAGGGACAGATCATGAATGGATCAAAGTATCCATCCAACGCCTGAAAGCTTATTCTAAAAATAGAGAACGCGAATCTTTTTCTAAAGAGGCCCGTTACAAGTCTACAAAAATGAGAAGCCGTAATGTCTCTCGTGATGAGGCAAGTTGGAATATGTCCGATGAGAAGGCACGCCCATCTTACTTAAGGCGTAAATTAGAACAGGGTAAAAAACAGCTTTAGATATCAAGGAGAGGCCTGTAACCGATCAAGCGCCATGATTTAAACAGCCTCATTGAAATTATAACCTTTCAATAAAATAACTTGTTTTGGATGGGTCTCTGGACCCATCCATTTCGCTTTAAGCCGATGTATGACACCTTCCATTATTCACTCAAGAATTTCCAAATTCCTTTTTGAGCGCAGTGCTAGGCTGTCCATAACTTACAATTTTTACCCTTAAATCCGCATCTTTAGCGAGACTCAAAGCACGCTGAATTGCCGAGATTATCCAAGCCTCTTCATTGCCAAAGGCCCCACCCCCCAAAAGAGTGAGGAAAACAGTATTAACACCCGTTTTTTTGCGGTTTAAGATAGCAGTAAGTATCGTAGATTCATAAACACTTTCCAAAACCAGCTTGGCAAATCTGGCCCAGATCGCTTTGTTGACCTGATTATAGGATATTGGCAGCGCAGAACAAAAAGCTTGAGATACAAGCGGATTATGATCGCCTGACACAGAGGTAACTTCTACATTCCAATGCATACCGACTTGTATCAGTGAGCGATACTCATCCAACTGGGCCTGATTACATTTCATTAGATGTTGGTCAATTTTGGACAGAACCGGTTCGCTAAGCAAAACGTATCCATTTTTCATCGACCAAAGGTCGGCAACCTCACAATCAAGATTTTTTGCCAAAGCCTCTGTAAAGGGCTTTAGTGTATTTATCTGTCGATCAGAGGTCTGGCCGATCTCTTCTCCTAAGGGAACAAAATAATTGCGATAAATTGTAGCCGCGCCTGCAGATATTGCGCATGCCGGCCCTTGAGTTCGGTCATTTTGATAGCACGTAACACCATCTTCCGGAGTGAAATTTGGTGAAACCATTTCGAGACAATTAAACTGGGACGCCACTTGAAAAATGGCGCCTTGATTGCTGGTATTTTCATGAAACTTGCGAACGTCACCAATGATTAGTTCACAAGACGAGGCTCCTGCTCCTTCTTTTAATTTAGCCGTATCTTTCCGTAAACTCTGAAGGGATAAACATTGAAAGTTGCCAATGGAATATTTTTTATCATTAACTTGAGAATGCAGATAGCGCCCCTTTACATAGAGATTTTGTCGAGCTTCGTTATAACTCACCTCACGAAAACCCGTCAGATTTTCAAACCAATCAATAGTGACCTTACTACCCTCCCGTGACAAAGCACTTACAGACGATCACATAGCCGAACTCACCTGGTGATAGCCTCGCTATATTTTACGGTATTATGTCTCCAAATGGTACCAAAACATCGAATATCGTCTCAATTTTTATAGCCGTCTCACTGTGCTGCAACACGAATACAATCTATATTTTCAGTCTTTAAAAGTGAACAGAACCGCCGGGCCGCGTCCATATCCTCAAAGCCAACCGCT
>JAPKEA010000592.1 GCA_028822275.1 Planktomarina sp.
GCTACGTCCGCACATTGGCGTCCTCACTGGAGACGGGCGCTGTTTTTATTTGTGGCAGTTTTTCAACCTTGGGGCCGAAAAAATGTTCGGGACTACCGGTGCAGAAATATGATGCGCCCTTGATGGCAGTGACCTTTGGCCATTGGTTTGACTTGATTGAGAACGAGGTGGAAACCCATATCACGCCTTCGGGTGCTGATCAGCATTTTTTATGGTCGATTTTTAGCCGCAAATAAAGCAGAGAGTGCCCCTTTACACTCCGCGGAGTTCATAGGAAGTTGTAGAGGCATTCAAGGTAAGATGTGCAACTCATCTGTCTTGTATCCTGACGAAATTTATTTCCTGTTTTATCAAGAAGCATCTCTAGGGTTTGATCTCCCTAATGGTGCGTTTGCCATGTTTTCGAAGGCAAATAAATTTGAATTTATTTCTGGGACAACAGCACACTACTTGGTTGGATATTGCCATAATAAAAGTAAGCCACCTCGTCTTGAATAGACTTGATCCCAGTTATCAAAGCACAGCCTTTTTAATTAGCAACTCAAATGAGATTGAGGAAACAAATCTTATCAGATTTAGGATTTATTGTTTTTATATTGCTGTTTTAGTAATTTTCGACATTTGGCTATAATATAGGATAGCGGAGAAATTCTATCTATGGATAAGCTACGCGCGACATGCCCAGCCTACTTTTTTAAAGATTCATTATCAGCAGCCGCACTAACTGTTTTTATAAGTATGTCTGGCAAAACATTCCTCCAGTTTTACAAAACTAAACTCTGCGGCGTCTGCTCAATCCCTGCATCAAGTGGCAAAACAAATCGGTTCCGATTGAACCGAGGCGGCAATCGACAGGCTTATGCTGCGCTCTATCGTGTTGCCATTGTCAGAATGCGGAGCCACGAACCAACACTTTCTGATGTCAGGAAACGCACAAAGGATGGAAGGAGCAAAAGTGAGATCATCCGCTGCTTAAAACGCTACATTGTCAGAGAAATATATAGCCAACTCTGCGTCCCAAAGTCAGCTCAAATTGCTACTTGACGAATATAGGAGCATAAATTCCATGGTGGAGACGTTCTTTAAATCCATCAAGGCGGAGCTGATTTGGCTTAACCGGTGGGAAACAAGACGCCAAGCGGAAGGGGCTATATTCCAGTACATCAATGGTTTTTATAATTTACGACGACGGCACTCGTCGCTAGGTTGAAGAAGCCCCTTGGCATTTGAACGAAAGGCCGCATAAGTGCGTTGAGAAACCGGAACTAAACCGTGACAAGATCAAAGAGCACATTTATAAATCTCAATTAACTATAGACCAGCACGCAAGTTTTAACTTCAAACGAAGGTACTTTAATCTTGGAAAAATCACAGAAATTGTTTGACGATACGGTCGAGCGAAATCCAAGTGATCTCGATATTCTAACTCGAATGGCTTTAGCCGCACAAAATTCAGCTTACTACGTGTACGCTTCTCGACGCTGGTACACACTTTGCCAAAAGCATCCACAAAAAGTCCTATTTCACATTCAATACATACTGAGTTTATTACAAAACTTGGAAACAAAAAGGGCATGGATACACTTCCACAACCAAAAGGAAAATTTTAAAAAATTAGATTTTCAAATTTTAAAGGTTCGAATACTAAAAGCTGATGGTAAGTATGAAGAAGCACTTGCTTATTTAAAGATTTTATCAAGTATTTTCAAAAACAGCGCTGAAGTGAACATTAATATTGGGCGGATTTTGAGTGACCTTGAAAGATTTGATGATGCCGAGATATGGATTGAAGATTTAATAAATTTGAATCCGGAAAGAGCAGTTTTCGATTCTATGTTAGCTAG